>NZ_JBYCCT010000083.1:0-63255 GCF_057473865.1 Coleofasciculus sp. H7-1 | reverse complement strand
GCACCATTTCTCAAAGCATGGAGGCATTGCGTCGGGTGTAGTTTCCTTCATGGGTATTTTTCAACGTGAACTTCTTATCTGGCATGGAGCATAACTCATTTGGTTTTAATTCATTGTTTAAGTCCCGCTAACAAAATTGACTGGGGGATGTCTTCAGACATTTGGACAAACGTACTTGTAACTCCTAGCGGAACGATGGCTAGGGCGCAACAGGCACAGAATTTGGGAGGAAAACTGATCGCCTATCTGATTGCTGCTGACAAGATGACAAAAGAAGAAATCGAGGCGGTTCATCGGGAATACAACCTTGCAAATGGTATAGACATTAATGACCCTGATATTGAACTAAAGCCGTTGCCCAAGCCTGTAGTAGAGGTAGCATCTGAACTTGTAGGGGCTTCAGCCTAGCTGCTTGAATTGCTGCCTTCACAATTTTAGCTGTCATTCTCAGGGGACTAGTAGGACTGTAGTTCCCTGCAAAATTTACAATAATCCGATCGCAGATGGATGCCGTAACCATCAAGCTCAAAGCGATCATTGAACTAACGGATGAGCGACGGCTTAAAAAGCCGTGTGGTATAAAGTGTTGTGATTGGCGCACTCGAAAGTCGGGTAATCCCTACAAAAAAAATCAAAAACTCTCTTGTAGAATTACACAATATTTTGATACGATGTGTTTATATATTTATCTATTAACTACTATGAAAAACACTAATGAGTCAAGTAGACAAACTTTTAGTCAAAATCCTAAGTGGGACTTCAGATGCCAACATCCCCTTTGCGGCAATGTGTCAAGGATTACGCCAACTTGGCTTTGGCGAACGGATTAACGGTAGTCATCACATTTTTAGCAAAGAAGGTGTTGAAGAAATCCTGAATCTGCAACCCAAAAATGCCAAAGGCAAACCCTATCAGGTTAAGCAAGTCCGCGCAGTGATTTTGAAGTACAAACTGGTAAGCCAAGATGATGCCCAAGATGATGATGCGCTATGAGGTCATCCTATACTGGAGCGAAGAAGATCAAGCATTCATTGCAGAAGTGCCTGAATTACCAGGTTGTGCAGCAGATGGAGCTACCTATCAAGAAGCTGTGCAAAATGTAGAAATCATTATGCAGGAGTGGATTGAGACTGCTAAGGAGCTAGGGCGTCCAATTCCTGAACCGAAAGGTCGCTTGATGTTTGCCTAGTTGATTAAGGCTGAAGTGCGATCGCGTCTCTCTTTTCCGAGAATGGGAGCGCTACCTCATATTCCTTCAGTCTCAAAGGGGTTAAGAAACAGCAGTTCAGCGATCCATCGGAAATCCTCTATGTTTCGTGTCACCAAAGTCCTGCCATATACCAAGGCTGTTCCGGCGATAATCGCATCGCCAAGCGTCATTCTCCTTACCTGCCGCAGTGCCACTGCCCGGTCGAGGACTGCCTGAGAGATAGGTAAAACCTCAACAACGCGAAAGAATTCCTCGAAGTACAAGCGAGATTCTTCTGTTAGCTGATGATAGCCTAATACTTCAACGTAACTCAGTGCCCATACTGCGATTTCGCGATCGCTAATAAACCGCCTTATCTGATCGTGTTCTGGCTGGGAAGCGTAGATGATAATGTTACTATCAAGTAGCATTATCTATCTCTATCAGGAAGGGGACGATCTTGACGCAACTCTTGCTGCCATCTAACCGGATCGCTAACCTCAGAAAAGACATTACTTGCAGCAAGTTTTTCCAATATCTCAACTATTTTTTTCCGCCGAAGCTCAGGGCTTAAACTTGAATTATTCCCGACTTCTAGCGATCGCTGCTTCTCAGATATAATCTGGGGACGAATCAATGCTGTCAAATATTCTAAGAGTCGCAGTTGCTCATCAGGAGTGAGGCTTTGAACTTGAATCAGCACATCGTTATAAGTAGTCATAGACTTTCTATTGGGATTTCTGATTTCTGAGTTTAGTTTATAGCGATTGCGTCTATCTATTCCGAGAGTGCGATCGCGTCTATCTTTCACGGAATGCGATCGCTCCTACTTATAAACATCTCCACGAGAACCAATCTGAGTTACGATATACATCTGATTTTCTCTGTCTACTTGAATCAGAACCCGATACTTTCCTAGCCGCAACCGCAACTCAGGACGACCTTTGAGGGGTTTAATGTCAAGCAATGTAGAATCTGTTACTAAAGTATCCAATGCACTGATAATACGCATTTGGTCATCCGGTTGCATCCGCAGTAAATAACGTTCAGCTGGTTTTAGGACAATGTATTGCCAGTTAGCCAACTTTGTTCCCAAACAACTTTTGTTTTAGGTCTTCTGAGGATATTCCTGGGTCACGACCTGCTAAGTAATCTTGCCAAGCGGCTTCGCTTTCGGCTATCTCTTCCGGCGGTATAGTTTCGTCATCGTCTTCAACTTCTACAGGGTGACGAACCAATGCTGTTAATGCTTCTAGCAACTTAGTTTGTTCAGCAAAGGTAAGGCGTTTAACTTGACTAAGTACCTCCTCAAAGGTAAGCATACTATCTCCTAAATTTTTTGGCATCTAGTCTAAATATAAGCGCGATCGCATTCATCTTTCCCTAAAGTGCGATCGCGTCTATCTTCCTAAAGTGCGATCGCTTCTCTTTACTCATGCCAAAATCAGAGCATCTGAATTATCTCTGTTGCTAATGAAACGTCTTACAATTTTTCGACACACAGCGACAGCATCCGTACTGGCTCTAGCAGTATTGGTTTGCAGCACCAAAACTACTTCCTTATCCAGAGCAAATACACCGAGTCCTATTGCATCTCCATCCATTACCAAGGATGCAAATGGTTTAGTTCAGATTCAGCCGCTACCCGTCGATGCAAAGTTTCAGAACCAGTGGACGCCTGAACTTGAAAAAGAGTTTCAGCAAAGAGCGAATGAAGTTATTCGCTACTACACGGGTAAAAAATACAACAACAACAGCGGGGAAAACGAAAAGCAAACTTATCCTCTTGCCATGTTTGACTTTTTAGCTGGCAACCGAGAGAAAGCGATCGCTTTTTTGGAAAAGGAAGACAAACAAGCCCAAGATAACGCCCACACTGACGGTATTGACTATTACTATTCTTTTACCCTCAAAGGTCAAATTAGAAAATATTTTTTCTTTGGTAAATTTCTAGATCCTGCCTACAAACAACGGATGTTTAATGGAGCAAAAAAATGGACAAAGCAAGATCCTAATGGTCGTCCCCACCCGATTTATGGGAGAGGTCGTGGCGGTGATAGTTGGGGACCAGATGTGCGTGGTAGCTGGGTTGACGGGCGCAATACCGATAATCTTAGAGCGATGCGCGAGATATCGGTTTATCTAATGGCAGAGGAAACTGGTAATGAAGATGTGCGCCAGTTATACAAAAAGAAAATTCAGCGATATGTCTGGGCGCTTTATCACATCGGGATGGGCGAGTGGGATTCGGAAAATTACCACGGTCATACCCTTGCTGCCTACCTTAACCTCTATGATTTTGCGAAAGATCCAGAAGTAAAACAACTCGGTAAAGCAGCTCTTGATTGGCTTTGTGCTGCGGGGGCAGTGAAGTATTATCATGGCGGTTTTGGAGGGCCAACTAAGCGAGATTATGGCAAAAGTAATGTCGTGTATGGTTCATCTGCCGCCCGTTTGCTCTGGCTATATTTTGGGGACAATTCGCTGCCTAATCCTAAGCCAGAACACGATTCAATTCACATCATTACTAGCGCTTACCGTCCTCCACTCGCAGTTGTGGCATTAGCCCGCAAGCAGTTTAAAAAGCCGATTGAATTACTCGCTACAAAACCAGTTTATGAAAATTGGCAGCCTGGAGGAGAAGACCGACCAGGTTATTGGGAAACCACATTTTTCGGCAACACTTATCAGATGGGTAGCGTAGTTGGTGAATTTAGCGATGGTGATGTTGGCCCTTTCAAATTGATAGCTGAAAATTCTCAGCGAGGGGTTGATTATTTTGTCGTTAACACGGGCGACGACAGAATGAAACCAGGAAAAAATCCAGGCGATCAAATAGGACAGTACCGCAACTTGGCACTTTGGCTACGACCTGCTTCTGATAAATCTTTTTTCTTTCAGCTACCTAAAAAGGCTAAATTAGAGATTGAAAATGGAATTTGGTTCTTTAAGTTAGAAAAAACCTGGCTAGCAATTCATCCAATAAATTTTAGTGCTTACACTGAAGTTCCTATTGACGATCAGAAACTATCGCAATACCAAGAGGAAAAAACGTTAAAAGTAACAACAACCAGCAATCAATATTATGGCTTTGCTTTAGAGGTAGGAGAGGAGCAAAATACAAGCAGTTATGCTAATTTTAAAAAAGCGGTGAAGAGTAAGTCTAAATTAGATTTAAATCAGATAACGGCAGGCATTGTGCAATTTAAAGCAACAACCGGCGATACTCTCAAAATTACGCACAATCCTAATAATGACCTGCCGATTATTGTCCGCAATGGGATCGAGTATGATTGGTTCAAGAATTTTGATATCTACAAATCACCTGAGGGAAATAGTCCTATTTATTTAGGTTGGAAACAAGGAAGCCTCAGGGTTGAAGCCGGTAATTTAGTGTTTGAAGAGACGGTTTTAAGTGATGGAAAGGTGAGGTTTTAATTTTTTTTAACGCCAAGGTAAACGCCAAGGTACGCAAAGTTAAAAACTGTTCTACGTTTCTGTGCGATTAGCTTTGTTTGTTATACCTTACGCTCTGTAATTAGGGTGAGGTTAATCCATTCTCCTTTATCGCTATAGCGGCGAATCATTCGCTGGCGCAAGTCTGGCTGCAATAACCAACCTACTTCTAGAACAAAAGATTGACCTGTCTTTACTTGCAGCGGGCAATTGGAAGAGGCACCATCTGGTAAAAACAATACTTGAACGGGTTGGGAACCTCGATCAAAGTGGAGAATGTTACCGTTAATTTTTGCAGTTGAGGTGAGGGTACGATCGCCAAAGCTCAATTGCTGAATTACGTTTCCACTCTCTTCATAGTCAACTTTGAGCGTGGTGGAATAAGTATCGGGAGAGCGATAATCTGGATAGATTGTTACTGCTTCTCCTTGCCATTCTCCTATCAGTTGATCTAAAGTTAGAGCTGGGCGTTCCGGAACGTCTGAACCAGCTAGCTTTTCTCGAATTAAGGTAATTTTATCTAATTGACTGTCTCGATTAAATATCTGCACGAGACGCAGACGCCGATTGCCATGAATTAAGCCGAGTTCAGCTCCAAATTCGGAAAAAGGAGCCAGTTGAATCGAACCTTGGGAAAAGGCTCCATTTTCAAAAAATAGAACGCTTTTTCCTAAGGAACTATATTCGAGAACTTTCTCATCTGGCGGTTGACTGGGTGGTAAGCGGCGGATGATTTGGCGAATGGTTTGGTTATTGTCTAAACCTTGTAGAGAAACAACTGTAGGAGTATCTTCCAGTAATTCTCCAGTGGGTGAAAGACGGGTAAATGAACCTTGCCATTCCCCTAGATTTTGCAGCAAACGTTCCCATTGTGATGCCATAAAAAATTTTGAGTTTTGAGTTTCAAGTGCCAACTATCGCAAAGCAAAGCGGCGGACAGCAAACAAACTCCCCATCAAGCCGACTGAACCGCCTAAACAAAGCAAAATCAGGGGCAACAGTAAAACTTGTAGAGGACTTAATTGCAGTCCGTTCACGAGAAATTGAATAAAATCGGGCTGAGTTGATAACAAGTTGCTCAAAGTACGCTGGATGGTGCTAATGAGAACCCAAGCGATCGCTGCCCCAACTAAACCAAAGCTAATCCCTTGTAATATAAACGGTAGATAAATCCAAGCTGTCGTTGCTCCCACCAGTTGCATAATCTCAATTTCCCGCCGTCGCGCCATCACAATCAGGCGAATCGTGGTGGTAATCACTGCAACTGCGGTCATACTCAGGACAGTGGTGATCGTAAGACTTACATAGCTCAAACCTTTATTGAGCTGAGCCAGTCGTTGTACCGCCTCATCTACATACTGCACGTCATCCACCCCTGGCACTTTCCCCAGCTTCTGAGCTAAAACGGGTACTGCCTCGGAAGTCCGCGCCTTCACTTTCAGCTCATCCACTAGAGGATTCCCTTCGAGTTGCTGGGTGGCACCGTCAATATCCGACATTCCCAGCTCTTTTACCAAAGATTCCCAAGCTTGCTCTTTGGAAATGGTTTTTACCTCGACCACTTCTGGCATTTTCCCCACGATTGGGGCTACAAGTTCCACCCGCGCTCCGGGATCTAAATATACAGATACTTCCAACTGGCTCCCAAATTGAGTCAGCAGGCGTTCTAGCTGCCAGGATGCCTGTAAACTCATGCCGAACAAGAACAGCAAAACGGTAACGGTACTGATTGCCGCCCAATTCATCCAACCTCCGCGCCGCAACCCCAGGAAGGTTTCGCGCAGCAGGTAGTCCAGTTTGCTCAGGAATTTAAACACGAATTTCCTCCTCAACCACAGGTATCATCAGAGAGTTTATAGCACGGGCGTTCCATTCTTTGAAGAGTAGATTTTAGAGCTGCATTAGATTCTACTCTCCCGAACCGTCCCCACTTGCCTTGAAGACCTAATATTTTGTATTATTTGTAGTATGAAGTGTTAATAATTATGCTTAAGTTATGAATCAGTATCGCTTTAAACGGTCATTCTCTGCTGACTCCAATTTAAGTAATAAGTTGTTTGACTTGGTTGAAATCGTGTTTCCTGGACTGGGGGACATAGCAGAATGCGGGAGAAAATTAGGCGCATCGTGGGAAGATGCTTCGACTCCGTTTATTCGGTTTCACGACGACATAGCTATTACCCATGTAGGAGTGTTAGAAATTCCTATGCAAATTATGGGACAAACGGTGACGGTGGGGGGAGTCCATGCAGTATGCACGCGGACGGAATTTCGCAGGCGCGGCTACTACCGCGAAGTGATATAAGAGGTGCTGAAATATTGCGATAAACGCTATGAAACGCTGGTATTAACAACGCTGAACCCAGAATTTTATACGTCTTTTGGCTTTCGGAAACTAGAAGAATACGTGTTTAAAATAAGATGGTATTCCCAGAGTGGCAACGATGGTTTTAGAATACTGAATTTTGATGATGCCAAAGATTTAAAATTGCTACACAGACTGTTGGAAACGCGGATACCTGTTTCTAAGATTGTTGGAGTTGTGAAAGAAAAAGCCTTATTTTGCGCCAATGAAGGAAGTCGCCCTTTATACTATGCAGAAGATTTGGATTTAATCGCTTGCATGGAAATAAAAGATACCCAACTCCACCTTTTTGATATAGTGGCAACGCAGATATGTCCGTTGAAAGAAATTATCGAAAGAATACCTCAAACCATTGAAGAGGTGACGATATACTTTAGTCCTGAACTTTTGGATGCAGGAGATATCGGGGCATTTCCCCACGCATTTGATGAGACGGTGCTGATGGCGAGGGGTAAATTTGCAGCAGAGGGGGAAAAATTTATGCTACCGCGTTCGGCGCGTTGTTGATGAAAGTAGGTGTTGGGGGACGATAGCAAGGAAGTTAAGTAGTAATTCAGCTAACAGCTGAGAACTGTTAAGATAAAAAAACTCGACCCATTGAACAAAGAGCTGTATCTGCGAGCCAGAATGCTATGACGACTGAAGTTGCCGTCGAAAAGAAAAAGTTAGAAAAACCGCCATTAGAAATTCACTATATGGGCGATCGCGTCCTGCGTCAGCCTGCCAAACGCATTGCCAAGGTAGACAACGAAATTCGGCAACTCGTGCGGGAAATGCTGCAAACCATGTACAGCGCAGATGGCATTGGTTTGGCAGCGCCTCAAGTAGCGATGCACAAACAGATGATTGTCATTGACACCGAACCGGATAACGCCGCTAATCAGCCTTTAGTATTGATTAACCCCACCATCAAGAAATTTGGTCGCGACGTGTGCCTCTTCCAAGAAGGCTGTCTGAGCATTCCTGGCGTCTACCTTGACGTAAAACGCCCAGAAATGGTGGAAGTGTCTTTTAAAGACGAACAGGGACGCCCCCGCACTATAAAGGCAACTGGGCTACTCTCCCGCGCCATTCAGCACGAGATGGATCACCTCAATGGCGTGCTGTTTGTGGATCGGGTGGAAAATGCGATCGCTTTGAATGAAGAGCTAAAAAAATATGGCTTCTCTGCTCAAGCTGTCAAGCCAGTGGCTTAAGGATATATCCGCCCATGATGACCCCTAAAAGTGGTGTATTTTTGCTCGGTTCTTGCGTAGCAGCGATCGCTGCCGTTGGCTCTATTTTTGAACTCGCTTCTGGAAACCCAGACTTGGGCAACTTGCCCACCGGGATCATCCTGGCTGCCAGTATTCCTCTGGTGGGATTTCTGTTCTATGCCGCAGTTCGGGAAGCTAACTCTCACCAATAAACAAGCATTGAATCAGGGTGATAGAAATCAACAAAAAATCACCTATTAGAGCTTGAAACCCGGTTTCTTGAAGAAATCGGGTTTCTGAGCGATAGGGTTTTTTGTGATGATGTGCTGAGTTGTTAGCTTTTAGCCGGACAGACGGGGGTTAACCCCAGTCTCTACACTCCCCACTAATTGCTAAGCTATCGCTAATCGCTTTCTCACAATCTACTAAAATGACAGGCCAGAGCTACACAAGTGGGTTTCTCCGGCTGCTTTCTACTGGTGCTGCTGGTAAGCCACTGCCCCCATACTTGCTTCCGATAAATCAGGAAGTAGTAATTGGGCGCGAACCCAGTTGTCAAATTGTGTTGGATTCCAACCAACATGGTGTTGTATCCAGGCGTCATGCGGCAGTCCGTCCCCTTACTCAGTCAGGAGTAGCACCCAGTTGGCAAATTTGCGATCTTGATAGTGCCAATGGTACCTACGTGAACGGGAGACGCTTGCAGGGATGTCAAATTTTGCACCCAGGAGATCGCATTGAGTTGGGGCAAAACGGCGCAGAATTTATTTTTGAGTCCCAAGTCCCCTCGATCAAAACTCAACTGTCGTCTCAGCCAATCGCACCTGTGCAGCCATCCCAGCCGGAAGGAGTGACATTTACCCAGTTATTTCCCATTCTTTCAACCGGACGAGATTTAACTAAAAAAGCTTATCTAATACCGGGGATGGTTACAGTCGGATTTGTGGTACTAATGTTTGCCGCCGTCGGTGAGTCGGTGGTATTCAATCTGGTACTGGCAGCTTATCTCGCTTGGGCAGCTTATTACTTTGTCTACCAACTTTGCGGCAAGCATAAGCCTTGGTGGGTACTACTAGGTTCAGCCGCCACCACCGCCTTGATTTTGGTCAGTCCTGTTTTACTGGCTTTTATCTATGTTTTTCGCCGTATTTTGCCCGGAGACGTAGAAGCGGTACTCCGAGGTTCGGAACAGGTTAGTTTGATCGACTTTCCCAATTTGTTGATCCGAATGTTTTTCGGGGCAGGATTGATGGAGGAGTTGCTCAAGGCGTTGCCAGTGCTGGGATTGTATTTAATTGGGCGGGGATTTCGCTCTCCTTGGCGCGATCGCATTGGCGTCTGGGAACCCCTGGATGGAATCCTGCTGGGAACCGCCTCAGCAGTTGGCTTCACCCTGTTAGAAACGCTAGGTCAATATGTACCCCAGATTATCCAAAATGTGACGCTGCAAGCTGGAGAAGGCGCTGGAGAATTGGTGGGATTGCAACTCCTGATTCCCCGAATTTTAGGCTCAGTGGCAGGACACATGGCTTACAGTGGCTATCTAGGCTATTTCATTGGGTTGAGTGCCCTGAAGCCCAAGAAGCGCTGGACAATTTTGCTGATTGGTTATCTTACAGCAGCGGGACTCCATGCCCTGTGGAACGCCACAGGCGCTGTCAGCGGCTTATTGTTGGCGGTGGTGGGAATTGTGTCCTATGCCTTTTTAACAGCGGCAATTCTCAAAGCGCGTGCTTTATCTCCAACGCGAAATTCAAACTTTGCCACCCGTTTTGGGAACTTATCGTAGCTTTTTAACCCAAAGAAGACAACTCTTGGCGAACCTTTGCGTTAAAAAACTCTAAAATTCGATTCCACGCCCACCAAGGATCGGGATCTCCTGTTTGATGCTGACATTCCCGGCTGCTGATGTAGCCAACATGACCGCCATATTGCGTCAGCGCTAAAGTAATGTCAGGATTGCGATCGCTAGCAGCTTGCAACTCAGGCACAATTGAAGGGTCAAACAGGGGATCGTCAGCGGCGTACAGAATCAGCGTCGGTTTTTTGAGGTGAGGTAACAGGTGTAGGGCACTGCTGGCGTCATAATACGCTTCGACGGATGGAAAGCCCAATCGCCCGATTACCAGCTCATTATCAAAGCCCCAAATGCTGTTAGCCCGCTCAATAGCTACGGGATCGATTGCTTCAGGATGAGCATGATAAACGCGCCAAGCCAGTCTTTTTAATTCTTGCGCGATCGCTTGTTCCAAATACTTACCCAGCGGATGTTTCACCAAATAGGATAGGGAACGGTTAGAATCTAGGCTGGGACAAATCACCGCAGCCCCCCCAATCTCCCTTTCCTGCAACCCTAATTCCTGACTTCTCCCCGTTAACAACTCCTGTGACGCTTTCACCGCCCATAGCGCCAGTTGTCCTCCCAACGAGTACCCCGTGAACCAGAACGGTGCAGGACAACCCATCGCCTTAGCTTGGGCAGCAATCCAGACGAAATCTTCTCCCTCGTACAAGCCATCAGAAGTCAAGGTAGGAGACAACTGAGCGGTTTTCCCGTGGGCACGCCAATCAAATAGCACCACTGCATAGCCTTGTGCAAATGCCTTGCGCCCCAGCAGTCTCAGAAACCATTGATTCTCCAAATCGCCAGTAATGCCATAAGTACCCACAATCGTAGCGCGAGGTCGATCGGGAATGGCAACCCAGCCATAAATCGGCACGTCTCCTGCACCTGTAAAAATTGTCTCTCGGTAACTTGGCTCTGGCTCTACAGTCATCTTCTCCCATTCACGACCCGCCCGCAAAGCAGTATATAAGGTCATTGTCAGACCATTTCTCAGCAACCAAGGCGGCGTATAGGGCTTCGGCATCAACAAGCGCATCTGTAGAGTTCTGAGGATTATCTGAGCATTAACTTAATACAGCTTAACAAACTAATGCTGGGTGTCTAAATCCTATTGAAATATTGAAAAACAATCATTGTAGAGGTACACAGATATCAATACGGTTCGGTTAAAAATAACTGTAGTAGCACGTCTAGCGTAATTTGTTGGGTAAAGCAACGCCTATAAATGCTTGCAAATTTTGATGAGAGCGAATTTCCTCAACCCAGCATTTTAGCCTAGACGCGCTAGTAGGTTGGGCTGAGGCAACGTTACCCAACAAATGCTTATGTTTTGTTAGGTTTTCTTCCTCAATCCTTCCCTACGCGAACTTTGGTGTTTTTCGCTCTAACCGAACCGTATTGACACAGATATGCGCCTCTACACTTCTATCTCACCAGCCCGAAGAACGAGAAATCTCTAAATTATAGAATTCACTGAAACAAGGTTTGCACAAACAAACTCAACGCTTGCCAGAACGTGCCAGCAGCCACTGCAAACAACAAAGTAATCGCCACAGTTAATCCATAACTGAAACACATCAGTAAACCATCGGCTTCTAACATGGCAATGACGAGTAGCAAAATCCCAATTGTTGGAATGGGATTCGTAAAGGGTATCGGTAACATCAGCAACACAGACAGCCATGCAATACAAAGCCCATTTAATTGCCAAATTTGAGGATTGTCTGCGATCCAGCGTAACCGGGGACGAGTCACTTTCTCCAACACCCCCGTGACTCGTTGCAGGTTTTTTAAAAGTTGCTGGACAAACCAGCGGGGAAATTGGAACTGGCGAATTCTTTTGGGTAGCCAAGGAAAACGTTGCCCTAAAGCCATTTGCAACGCTAATATCAAGCTGCCGCTACCCAATATTACTGTAAATCCGGGTGGCATCGGAAACAGAAAAGGCAAAACAAGTAATGCGATAACTAAACTAAAGCCCCGTTCAGAAGTTTCTGCCAGAACATCTGCTAGAGTCAACGGTTGATTCGCTAACTTTTCTAGAAGAGACTTGATATTTTGAGAAAATCTGAGGTGCATGGGATGTTAAATTCTGGGTTTCCAGATCAACTTTTTTTCAATAAATAAACATCTTTTATAATTTTAATGTAAAGGAAGATTGCTTTTTTAAACGACACTTAACTATTGGCTAGAGAAAAAATTGCAGTGATGTAAAGCAGATCGACCCCTGATTGTACAGACAGAAAAATTTAAAAAATCCCACTAAATATGGATGTTATTGAGGAGGATCTCATTGCTGGGTGTAGCAAGAGATGGTTACACAATTGCGATCCCCTAACTTATTTTAGCTAGCCATTCTGGCGGATGAGAATATCCTAGGAGATACTAAAGCTTGCAGTTGGTTACTCACTTAGGAACAACAACTAGCTATGCCAGCAGGAAGAAGTGCTTCTCATCTCCCGGAGAGGGAGGTGTTTTAGAAGGGGTAAGCAAATTTTTCAAACTGCTGTTGGGTTTCACGCTGTTCAACCCAACCTACACGGAAAGATTTGTCAGCCAGCCAGATGATGATCCTTAACCAGTGGAAGCGATCGCCTACCGGGGTCAGAAAAAAATAATGATGTTTTGTAACAAAAATTTTACTTCTTGCATAAAAACCGGAATTAGACCGATATCTATACAGAGGGGACGGGTCTGCCTACAAGCAGACCCTCGTTAACAACCCTCCAATCTTCTCCCACGTCGTCCATAGGAGCCTCTAAAATGACTGATTAAATGAACAGCTTGGTAAATTGCCACGATCAATGTTGGCGAACTCGATCGGCACTACAAGGCAGCCAGGAATAGAAGTACACTTTCCTGAGTCCTTGTCTGAGACGCTATGGGGTTATTCTTAAGCGCCAATCAAAACGAAAATTATGCCCGCTACTACGCAGAGAATAAAGCTGGTAAAGTGTCTACTCAGGGGACTTATTTTGTGCTGAAGGGTTAAGGTCGTTGAATTGTCTTAGCGCATACCGGGAAATTGCCAAACTCAACCGTGCCCGTTCGCTCTCTGATAACTCATCCCACTCAGCTGGGCGGACAATTTCAGCCTCCGAGCCTCGCATGGCAGAAGCCAAAGGACGCGCCCATACCTGCAACACATCTTCTCCCCATTCTGGCAGCAGCTCTTGAACGCACTGTACCATCTGATCCGCGATTGACAGAGGGCTTGATACAACCTGTTGGGCTTTGTGAGCGATCGCATCCAGCCAAGCTTGGGGAACGCGGGCGGCAAACCGCTCGCTCAAACTAGATGTAACTGCGATCGCTGCTGCTTTCGGCACAACTGCCACATTCGCATTTGCCCAACATTGGTCAAACTTTGCATAGAGCGCTTGCGACCCTCTGCTGATTTCTTCATCTAACCATCCCTCAAGTTCAAACCCTTGTTCCAGCTCTGTCCAATAGGCTTCCACATTTGGATCGGCAGGATTCCAGGGATAGGGAGCTTCTTCAGGCTGGAGGAGTGCCTCTAGTAGTTCTGTTTGCACTTGAGAAAGAGAATTCTCATAACATCCTGAATCAATTGATTTCCTTGCCATCATGATGCTCCTGTGTATTGATATACCGTTCTTGGCAGGGGTAGATACAGCGACACTTTAGCGAGTTCCGTAAATATTATTTAGCACTCAGTATTCTAGAGGGCGATCGCTCAAGAGCATACCCTAGAACTTCGCACTATCTTGAATAATGAACTCCCAAGTCTGACCCTGCATACTCCCAAACTTTATCTGGTCTCCCGATTGCAAAGGCACTTCCGGATGATAGACTTTCTGCCAACCATTGGGTCTTAAAATGAACGTGCCGTAGCGAGATTTATCTTTTAGAAAGTAAGTAAGTTTACCGTCTGGGAGAGCATCACAAATAATTTCAGCGTGTTGCCGAGAAACTTCCTGTTTTTCAATCACCAGGTCATTTCCCTTGGGATTACGTCCGACTCGCAGACTCGTGCCACTAATTGGCGAAACTTTACCAGTTACTCCTAGCGGACGCAGATAGGCAGATGGAGTAGATAAATCGTGCCCGGATGACTTCACACACGGCGGCAGTATCGTCACTTCCTCGCCAATCGGTCGAATCAACTCACCCTCAAAATCCGGGTGCATATACAAAACCGGCAAAGTCCAGGCTGGTTGGTTGAACTTGTAAAGCGTCAACAACTTTTGCCTTGCCACCGCCACCGCCTCATCAATGGGCATCCGTGCTGCCAGAGCTTGTGCAAAAGCCTGAATAAACGAGAGAGCCTCTTCATCGGCAATCGAGTCGCGCATTCCCAAAACTGCTGGAACACCGTGATGGATCAATACCTCTGCCAAACTGCTGCGCGGCAAACTTTGTTGGTTGTGCCGCTCTGGTTGAGCGCCCCAACAGGCATTAAACACCGCCAACGTCACCTGACAGCGAACCAAAACCTGGGCTAACTCCGTGCCATTGATCCTGGCATCAGGTCGCAAAAACAGTAATCCACCATCCGCTGCCGGGACGCCATGACCGGCATAGAACAAAATGTTGTAATTTTCAGTTTCCAGGCGTGAAATCAATTCGGCTTTTGTGGGTTGTAAAAGCGTATCTACCTGGCACAAAACTGTCGCACCAGTATGTTCGCCCTCAGGGTGTAAGTTTGGTCGTCCGCAGCGTTCCAAAATATTAGCCAGCGCCTCCGCTTCTTGTTCCAGCTGCAAGCTGGGAGCGATTTCGCTTTCTGTATCGTGTCCCAGTACCAACAGGATGTTTAAAGCCTGCTCTAAGCGCTGGGGTGGCAGCGGGTCAACCGCATTGCTGGTACGACTAAACAAAAGTTGTTGTGATAGAGAAATCGCCTGTTTCCCAGGTTCGGGCTGCATAATTTCCCAAGGCACAGGAATTAAATCTGGGTCTCGAATTTCTAACCGCAGCCGCAGACGTTTCTTCTGCCCAATTGCAATTCCCTGGCTTTGAGCGAAACTATTTTGAATTTCCCCATCAAATAACCACTTCCAGAGGCTGATTCCTAAGTCTTGCATCAGACGAGCCGTATACGGAAGTGCCTGACCGTTGACATTCGGGGTATCGAGTGGCAATGTCAAGGCTGGTGGAGTCGCCTGATGTACCAGCGGGACATCAGGTAGTCCCCGTGGGGAAAACATTTCCTGCCATGCCAGCCACTTTTGGGTCAACATTTCGGGCCAAGTACAGTCATGCAGGACGTGACCACCCGGACAGGGTGCCTTCATCACCCAAATGGCAAAATGTTCTGCCCCAAGGGTAGTTTTGGAGAGCCGATTGATGGCTAAACTGAGGCAGGGATTCTCAGACTGGGACATTCTAAAGACATTAACCTTAAACCTAGCACTATACGAGGTTTTTTATCAGTCTACCCGAACAACACGGGAATACTCACTGAATATTCTTCACTCGCTCTTATCACCTCAAACAAGCTTATTGAAGAGATGTTTTAGCTTTAGCGATTCAGTATCAATCGTTTTTGGGTAGTGGGTCGTGAGTAATGGGTCAGAAGTCCCTGGCACTCTTCACTGGCAGCCAAAAACAACTGACCTAGAGACACGATGAATCGCTTCTTTACCAATTGGCTAATGACTCCCGACTAGCGACTACCCAAGAACACCTAACCCTGACAAAAACCCAAGTCCTAACAATTAAAGGCTAGCAACTAATGGCTATTTAGAGGGCGACGATGTGACGATAGGTGTTGTCGCGTTAGTCCCAATCGCACATTCGCCCAAGTTAGCCGATGTTGGCGTGAAATTTGGGTTAGTTACAGGTAAAATGTCAGATTCCCGAATCCATCCAATTTCTCCTTGTTTTACCGGGCGGTGGGTCACTTCGGGGGCGGTTTTTGGTTTTGGGGTGCCAGAATTAACTTTTTCAGGGGGAAGCTGCGGATTAGACGTACCGAGCGTTGAGCAAACTTTCACCTGTAGCCAGCTCTCAGAGTCTTGATTTCGTTGGATGGAGCTGATTTGCAAAATACTCCCATCTGAAACTAAGCCGACCACAGATTGATTTTGGGGTGCCTTGGCACCGGGTCGCAGCAAAACAGGAGCCTCTTTGCCCTGAGAGTTCTTGGTTGTGGAACGGGTGGTTTGGAACACCAAGCCAGCCTCTAAGGGAACAGAGGTGGAAGGAGTCACGACGGGTTCTGCCGATGGAGATGAACTGACTGCGGGTGGTGCAGGACTGGGACTGGAGCGGGGTGCCAGTCCAATGAGAGGATTGACCCAGTTCTGGATTTCTGGAATGAACCAATAAGCGATCGCTCCGCTGACACCTGTTAACAGAAGCAGCGCCAAAAGGAGCGGCAAAGGACTCCTAGTAGTAGACTGCGGTGAGATGATCTTGGTTTTGATTCTGGAAGCAGACGCAGATTGGGAGCGCACCGGAGCCGCTGGAGCCGGAGTTGGTGCTAAGGGTGGGATGGCTCCCATCTGTAGCGCTGTGACCTGTTGCCCAGTTTGTGCTGATGCCACTTGGCAGTAAACCAGGGCTACCGTAACGTTGTCGTGCCCGTTTTTGGTGTTACCAATCTCCATCAGCCGCGTTCCGGCTGTTGCCAAATCAATCTGACCTTCTAGAATCGGCAGAATCTCTGTTTCCCAGTATTGCTCTACTCGGTCATTGTCACTCAGACCATCCGAACAGAGAAGAAAAACACCATCTTCATCTAGAACAAAGCGCTGTACGCAGGGATGCAGGGTTGCGGATGAACTCATGCCCAACGCCTGAACGAGAGAGCCAGCGCCGGATTGTTCCACGGCATCCCGGTATAGGGCGTATCCCAGCCGCACCTCCCGCGAAGCAATATCATCATCTAGGGTGATCTGCCGACAACTCGTGCGCGTAATCCAGTAAGCTCGACTATCTCCTACATGGGTGATGTACATTTCATGAGCGTGGGCTAATGCCATCACCAATGTGGTACCCATGCGTTGCCGATCAAGCCGCTGTTCCGTGTCGTTACGCTGGCTGATGACATCATTGGCAGCACAAGCAAAGTTTTCCAATTCTAGAGTGAGAGTGGTCGGATTTAAAGGATTGCCTGGGTTCGCCAGCAGACTCTGTACTCGCTCTTGGATGGTGGCAATTGCCAGATTAGAGGCTACCTCGCCGCCTTCGTGTCCCCCAATGCCGTCGCAGACTATCGCTAAGGGGGGGGAGGAACGATCGGTACTGCTGGGACTGGGGGGATAGCAGGCATCCTCATTTTGCTGACGAGTTGGCCCTTTGTCGCTGCGGGTGACAATTTGATAGGTGTAAGATTGCGATCGCCCGATGGTTGCCATTGCCTCATCCAACAGCGTCACCACCTGTGCCGTCTGCACAGCCCCTTCGTTGAGCTGCTGACAAACTTGTTCCAAAAATTGCCCAATGGTTGGGTGTGAAGAGGCGACCCATTTAGACCAAAGTTGACCTAGGTTTTGCAGTGTTACTGGGGAGTTTTGATCCGCCTGCAATATCAATAACCGCAAGATGGAACCTTCTACTCGCAGCAGCGCTGGTGTCAACAAACTCGATCCTACATGATTGATTTGCAAGGGTTCCCACAAATTCGCCATTTGCCATAGCCAAGTCAGCTGGCGCATTGCTGAGGCATTTTTCCAGACGCTAGTTAATTCGGGCATGAGGGTGCCTTCCCCGTTACCGCAGATGTAAATCGGTACCTGCTCTAGCAGCCAAGTTTCGGCGTTGGGCTGTTTTTCTGTTGGCGTCAGATGTCCGTACAGTTGAGGAATGTGCAGCTGATAAGGAGACAGCTTGAGATACGGCATCAGGCTGTTGGGGATCTCCGGCAGTGTTTCCGGGGACAAAGCCGGTTTGGTATCTAGAATGATGCGATCGCTTTTAAGCAAATATCGCTCGGCAATCAGATCCCCAGCTTGATAAGCTTCTATCCCTTCACCTACTGCCCACAAGTACCGTTTGGGCAGCGGCGTGCGGCATTTCTGACAAAAGTTATGGCTCTGGGGATTAGGAGCCTGACAATTGAGATTCGAGCAGTAAAGCGTTGCCGCAGAATTGTTCATGAAGGTTATGCGCTCCCATCAGCCTGTTGTGATTTGACTTGCTGTTACCAGAAGCTACTGAGAAATGTAGCCTTTTCTCAATTCGCCAAATCTGAGCGTTAATCTGGATTGTAGCCTCTGACACTCAATAAATTTGCGATCTGTCAATGAAACTCATTCTTCACTTACAGAATTTTGTGTTTGTTGATAATGACGCCGCATTAGTCGAGGCCACAGTAACAAAAAATATGACATCCAGACAAGAACGGGAATCGAGACGCCAGCCGTTATCCAGATCGTTTTGGTTAGTGTCCAAGATGCACTGATGACGGTAATACTCGTCAGCAAAATAGACCAAGGCTGACACCACCAAGGTTTATATGTCCAAGGGCTTTCGGGGTCTTTTTTATACACTAGAGGTAAAAAATAATCAAGTTTCTATTTCCAGAGTTTAGCGGTTAAGGGTCTTATCCTGCGAAAGAAAATTGACACTTCGCGTTAAATTTGAATCAGACTAGGCGATGCTTCTTTCAAACGTTGGGTAAAATCACTCCGGCTACCAAACTTCAACTGGGATTTAACCCCTCCTGCAACTCCTCACAAATGAGGAGCGAAATTATCCCCTTCCTTGGTAGAGAAGGGGATTGGAGGGTTCAATTTGTTGTCCTACTGTGATCCGCATTGTGCCTTTTGCAGGTTCTCAGGTTTCGCCAATAAAGGATTGTTGTTCCAGTAAGCTCATCTGTACTGCCGCTTTTCCCAATTGCCATGCCCAAGTCCGAAGCTTATACTGCCGTAGATCCACCATTCGCAGAGCTTAACTCACCTGCTTGTGCAGAAATTAAACAATTAATTGACTCTTTAGAGGAGTCTCACCGCCTGCGTTCCAAGATGGTGAATCTGGAAACTTGGGCGCTGGCTGAAACGATGGATCATTTTCTTCCAGGGTTTTGGAACCGCTTTTTAGAAAATCGCCGCACTGCTGTTCAGCAATTTTTGGAGCAGAAACGAGCTGCAAAGTCCCAAGTTGCTGCGAATGCTCAGTCTTCGGGGGGTAGCATCGGCAACCCAATTCAGCCCAATCCCTCGTCCGTGCAGAAACGGACAGAGAGTTGACTTACACCCACAGAAAGAGGCGATCGCGCACCCATTTCTCTAATCTAATATTAGTAACATTAAGATTCAAATCTTTAGGAGTTATATGGAAAACCCACCCAAAGATACAAAAAATAGAACTACCAATCCGGGCGACAGGATTTCCGATGAACCTCAAAGCGTTGAAGAAAAAGGCGAGCAAATTGCTGTAGATGCGCCAGACATTACCGGCGATCATATCGTTGTTCCAACTTACTTTGAAGTGGAAGAACCGGACGGAGAAAAGAAGGCGCTACACCATGTTAAAGATGCCGAAGAAATCTCTGATGTGATTCGCCAAGCTCGCGTCGATGAAAATGGAAATCGGATTTGGCGGTAAATTATCTCCAGTGATTAGTTGTTAGAAAGTTTTCTGCTGGTTAAACAAAACTTTTCTAACAACTAAAACTCAATTACTCAGCCGATTGAGTGCTAACCTGAGGCACTCCCATGCTGTAATTGAGAACGCGGCTGCTCAGGTTGTAACTAATTTGCCCATGCTGTAGCAGACTTCTCAGAAAATGTTCCAATTCGGAACCGATACGGCGCAGGTTGTATTCTGTTAAATCTGCACCGTTGTATGCTTCAACCATTTCATCGAATTTGCCATAAACCTGTTGTAGAGTGTCTTCGCTCCAGTTAAACTCATTATCGGGATCTACATCCAGGGTTAATACATTGTCACTCTCGACGAGTTCGTTGTTCTTCACTTCAGCAGTATAGATGCGGATGTGGCGGGTTGAAGACTTTAGCAGCATAGTAGTAAATAGTTTTTGGCTTACAGACATTAATAACTATTTTAAATAATTGTAAAAGCGATCGCGCTTAAGTTCAAAAGTTTTGAGTGTTGAATGATTTAACTCAAAATTCAACACTCAGTAGATATTGCGATCGCTACCTGGTGGGAATCATTCCCGTTTGACGAGCATAAGCGAAAATTCCTCCCGCATCAATCACTGGCCCTACATCGCCCAAAGGCTGGAGAGAATAAACTTTACCCAAGGTATGGTTAATCAGCTGATTTTGTTCAAAATCAATTGAAACTTCCTGTCCCGTTTCAAATTCATCGCACAACCGCTCAACTGATTCCCAAGGGTAAAGTTCCCCAGTAGCAGCACAATTGCGGAAAAAGATCCGGGCATAAGACTGAGCCACCACTGCTTTAACGCCGCTAGCACCCAAAGCAATCGGTGCGTGTTCCCGTGAAGAACCGCAGCCAAAGTTTTCCCCAGCAATAATGATGGGATACTGAGTCTTGATTTCTCCAGAAGCCACAAACTTTCCATAACGATCTGGCAATCCAATCAAGGCATAACTGCCCAATTTTTCGTACTCGTCAGGCTTGGAGGGAACCAGAGTCAGGTATTCAGCTGGGATAATTTGATCGGTATCGATGTTGTCATCCAAAACAAAAATTGCGCCGCGAATCAATGCGCCCATGATTCAGTTCCCGGTTTTTCCAATCTTCTGTTTAGCTATTTTACTTTATCATTCAAGAGCGCGACTCGCTGCGCCGCGACAGATAGCATCTAGCAATGGGAGGTAATTGCCTGCCTCTGAATCTCCTTAATAAAGCTTCGTTAGCGAAGATCCCGATAAATTCCCGATAAATGTAGAAAAATTATTTTCTGGTGGGGTGGGCATCTTGCCGCTGCAAGGCTCTTGGCAGTCGTCTGCGCTGCCCCATGAAATGTAAAAGCGAAAAAGGAGCGATCGCTTGTTTCTGGTCAATTATACTACTCTGACAGAGTCTCTTAAACAAAAAGACTGATACTCTTAAATAAAAAAAGTCAGGTTGAACTACCGGCATCATTTACTCAAACAAAATGGTTGATCCGATGGATGATATCGCTTCACAAGCTCGCCAGGGGAGCGTCGCGGCGATTATTCAAATACTCAATGACAAGCTGGCAGAGGCTGGTGTCAGAACCAGAGCCATTTTTGCCGATGGCGTCTTGCAGCTTTTGTGTGAAGCAGCTACGCCAGATCAACTCGAACAATCCACCCTGGTACAGCGAATTCGGCAGATTCTGGAATCAATTTCACCGCGAAATATTCGTCGCGTCAACATCAACAGTCGGATTGTCCGCGAACAACAATTACTTTGGCTAGAAGAAATTTATCGAGATCCAGAGAGTCAGTTACTTTGGGCTGAAGAAATTACCCTCGCCAAGCCGAATCTTTTCCAACGCTTAGGAGAGGATTTAAAGGAGCGGAAACCTGCAAAAAAAAGTCAGCTACCTTTTCCCCAACCTTCCTCCCGATTGGTAGGGGAAAAACGCCAATTTTGGCGTGGTATTGTGGGTGGTGCTAGCTTATCGTTACTTTTACTGCTGGTAGGCTGGGCGCTTTATGATTGGCTAAGACCATTGATTCCATTTACGATTACTCGGACGCCAGCTTCTGCGCCAGACTCTCCCCCACAGGCGACAGCGCCAGTAACCTCTCCAACACCTGTGGCATCTAGCACCCAAACAACTGTATTTCCTTCGTCAGATCCTTTTGCAGACGCTGTGCGACTTGCGGAACAAACGTCAATTTCTGGGAGAAATGCTCAGACTTCTGCTCAGTGGTTGGATTTGGCGGCTAAATGGCAACAAGCTTCCGATTTAATGGCTGCTGTACCACCTACTGATAGTCGTTACGGAACTGCTCAGGATCGGGTGGAATCTTATCGGAAAAAGAGTGAAATTGCCCAGCAGGAGGCAAAAAGAAGGCGTTCTTAGCCGCCAAGCCGGAAATTGAAGCGCCTACGGAGGAAGGGAACACAAGAAGATATGTCGCTTTGATTTAAACCAAGCCTGCCGATTCGGGTTTTATTTGATCTCGATCAAATTCGTTGATGCATATTTTAGTAGATATTTCAGTGAATTTAATCACAAATGCCCTAACTGGAAATCACAAGAATCGGGATGTATATATCATAAAGTCATTGCCGACCAGGTTATTTAGGCTGAAAAATTAGCGTCACCTGATAGCAACTGGATAAGTCGGATACTGACTTGCGGAGCAAGTCGTCTAGGAGGTGCGCGATGATTCTAATTCGAGAAGTGGTTCAACAAGCTCTCAGTACTGGTTATTTGACAGTGGCAGCAGAAGAGCAGCTTCGGGAGATGCTCCGAGGCAAATATGACTCAGAGGATCTGAAGGCTTTTATGACGCTACAACAAGCTGCAATCTCTGGTCAGGTGACGCAAGAGTCGCGCGTGCTGCTGGAAGAAAAAATGCTGGGGCAGGCTGAGTTGGTGCAACTGTTGCCCACAGAGGTGCTAGTTATCACTTCGGGAAATTAGGCATTTGGATTGGTAGAAATGGAAAAAATTTGGGAACCCTAGTCTATAGAAGAGTGAGGGTAAAATCTGGTTGCCCCAGTCATGGTTGTAAGGGATTGACAGCGGATTGCTCTCGACAAACTGCTAGTTTCTATTGCTACCCTGCCGAAGCCTCTCCCTCTATTGAGCAGAGTGTCTTTTAGACCCTGCCTTGATGTCCTCCTAATGAAGCTCGGCTAAGATGAATGATGCACAAGCGGATATGGATGCAGCCAGTGCGATCGCAAAGCGGATGTCCCACAAGTTGGTCGAGAAGCGGCGCATTAACGTTAGCACGGCTCAGGAAGAGCTGGCGGCTCGCGAAGAGCTGCCAACGTCTGCAACCCTGACGATAGAGCCTCTCACTTCACCGATGCCCAGCCCAGTTGAACCGGGTTTTATAGAGGAATACAAGGGCGCACTCATGCATTACCCCAGCGATCGCTGCACTCAGTTAAGGCAACAGATTACTCAAATCCTTCTGACAAGCTCAGATCCGGAAACGGTATTGCCCAAAATTGCGGATGTGGTGGGAAAGAGTTTGCAGGTAGACGCTTGCTTCATTAAAGCGATCGCTAGCCATCAGGCGACACCGCAGGCTGCTTTTTGGTATGCAGAGGCACTCTCGTGGTCTAATGGAACATCGAACGCGGCTGATGCAGGAACGGTTGAGTTGAAGAGCCTGCGTCCTCTGTCCTCGAAAGTGTGGATGCAAGACAATGCCGTGCTGGAAGAGATCCTGAGCGATCGCCAACCTGTAGCGATTTCGGATACTCAGGCAATTGAAATCGGACGTGCCTTGGAAGATCCGGTACGTGCCGTCATGGGAATTCAAGCCCAATTTCAATCTTCAGCAAATGGGGTGATTGTCGTCGGGCGATCGCAACCAGGCGATTGGACAGATGTTGAACAAGAATTGCTGAAAGCTGTTTCAGACTCAGTTGCGATCGCGATTTCTCAAGTCCAACTCCAGCGACAGGTACGTATCGCCGCCCAATACCAAATCCTGATCAACCAGCTGACGCTGGCAATTCGGGCAGGCAGAGACGTGAATCAGATTCTCCAACTCGCGCTTGCCGGTACAGCGCAAGCTTTCCAAGTTCACCGTGGCTTTATTCTACTGCTGAAATACGTCGATCCCCCGTTGAAAAATCGTTCTTTAAAACGCATTCCTAAAGCGAAAGTCACGGTGGTTTGCGAATCGCCTTCCCAAAGCAACAGCGAACAAGCAGCAACAATTGAAGATACTGAGTCTGTCGTGTCGCCTTCTTGGTTAAACCATTCCTTTGCTCTGTCGGAGTGTCACTGGTGCCAACAAGTCTTCATGCAGTCGCCTGAGCCATTGGCGATCGCGAGTCAAGCGGATCTCGCCACCAGCAACCCAGCAGACACCTCTGCCAGTCAACCCTCCGACCTCTTTAACCCAGAAGCCATGCCTGCTCTGCTGATGGTTCCCCTGGAAAGCCAAGGCATCGTGTTGGGGTTCCTGGTGCTACAGCATCATCAGCCTCGTTCTTGGCAGTCTGAGGAATTAGAGCTAGTAAAATTGGTCAGCGCTCAGGCGAGTACGGCAATCATTCAAACGCAATCATTACGCCAGGTGCAAGCCCTCGTCGAGGAGCGTACCGCCCAGCTGCAAGGCAGTATGGAAATGCAGGCGAAGTTGTACGAAAAAACTCGCCAACAACTCGATCAGTTGCGGCAACTCAATCAAGTGAAGGATGAATTCATCAGCAACCTGAGCCATGAGTTGAAAACACCGCTCACCAAAATGAAGATGGCGATTTGTATGTTACGTCAAGCGGAACTGCCGCTAGAACGTCGTGCTAAGTACCTGGAAATCCTTGATGAGCAATGTACTCAAGAAATTAATTTGATCGCGGATTTATTGGCTCTCCAGGAATTGGAGTCGAAGAAGTCTTCAATTCATCTGCAAAAGGTAGACCTCAAGCAGGTTATTCAAGAGTTGGTTGAGGCGTTTGAGCAGAAATGGGGGGATAAAGGATTAACGCTAGCAGTGGAGTTACCCAAGCGATCGCTAATGCTCCAGACTGACGCGGATAGCCTCAATCGGATACTGCAAGAACTTTTGACTAATGCTGGCAAATATTCTGAGCCAGATTCTACCGTTCATCTGCGTGCCACTCATGAGATTAATCCGCAAGGTAATCAGATTGTTCTTCAATTGAGCAACAATGGTTCTGGCATCTCGCCAACAGAAATGGGGTATATCTTTGATAAATTCCGCCGGGGTGAAGGCATCACCAAACAAGCGATTCAAGGCACTGGGTTGGGCTTAGCTCTGGTAAAGTCTTTAGTACAGCATATAAATGGCGCGATCGCTGTCTCCAGTTGTTCTACTGAAGATACTCATGCTTGCGAAACCTGCTTCACGCTCACCTTGCCTCAGTCTTTTGACAGCATCCAAGTCTGAAGCCAGAAACTAGACAGCCAGACGCCAAATCTGAGCGTTTATAAGCTGTTGCACATTTAACTTGCATATTTTAAAAATAGGGGAAAAGTGGTGAATTCCTCTCCTCGGTCCCTGAAGCAGTTCAAACTGGCTTTCTTGGAGATTGCACGGCTTACTAATTCCTGTAAAGGCTTACCTGCCAAGCGCCCCGATTCTGACTCCTGACTTCATTAAGTGATGATATGCTCGCAAAAGCTCCACTGAAACCCTTACGTTGGCAACGAACTAAATATACTCCCCTGGCTCGTCAATTAGACATTTTTGGAGCGGCAGCAGAGTGGGTGTTTTATTTATGGTGGGATGGCATCTTTAAAAATACTTCTCCTTTACATAAAAAGCGTCGGGCACAGTGGTTAGTTGAAACTTTACTAGATTTAGGTCCGACTTTTATTAAGATTGGGCAGGCATTGTCTACCCGTGCGGATTTGCTACCTCTAGAATATGTAGAGGCGTTAGGGCAACTACAGGATCGGGTTCCGGAATTTAGTGTCCAAGAAGCGATCGCTCTCATTGAATCTGAACTCGGTAATTCAATTCATGCTCTGTATCGGGAGTTCGATCGGTTTCCGATTGCTGCTGCTAGCTTAGGGCAAGTTCATAAAGCACGGCTGCATACGGGTGAAGATGTCGTTGTCAAAGTACAACGTCCGGGATTAGAAAGGTTATTTAAATTAGATTTTCAAGCTCTTGGTAGACTTGTCCGTTTTTCGCGGCGCTACTTACCTTGGACAAGAAAATATGAATTAGAAGCGATTTATAGCGAGTTTTTTAATCTTCTTTATCAAGAAATTGACTATGTTCAAGAAGGCAAAAATGCCGAACGTTTTGCCGCCAATTTCCTCGGCTATCCCCGCGTTATTATTCCTAAAATTTATTGGCGCTACACGACTACCAAAATTTTGACTATAGAATATTTACCAGGAATAAAAGTAAGCGATCGCAAAACTATTGAAGCCTGTGGATTAGATCCAAAGAAAATTAACCAACTGGGGATTTGTTGTTACTTAAAGCAACTCTTGCAAGATGGTTTTTTTCAAGCAGATCCTCATCCCGGAAATATGGCAGTGAGCCAAGATGGCAGCTTAATCTTTTATGATTTTGGCATGATGGCAGAGCTAAAGTCTATTGCCAAAGACCAAATGATTAGGACGTTTTTTGCCGTTTTAAAAAAGGACACAGATGAGGTATTAGATACCTTAATTAGTATGGGTTTAATCGTGCCCGTCGCGGATATGACTCCGGTACGAAGATTATTAACTTTTATCTTAGATAAGTTTACCGAAAAACCTATCGATATCAAAGCTTTTAGTGAAATGAGTACTGAAGTTTATGCCATGTTTGAGCAGCAACCCTTTCGCTTGCCTGCCCAGATGACGTTTATTTTAAAGGCATTAACCACACTCGATGGTATTGCTAGGGCACTCGATCCTGAATACAATCCAGTAGCAGCGGCTCAACCTTTTATTAAAAGTATCACCGTCTCTCAAGCTAAAGGAAATTTAATCGGGGAACTTGCCCGACAAGCCAAAGATTTTATTAATTATAAATTGCGACAACCAAAAGCTTCGGAAATTTTAATCCGGCGCTTAGAAGAACGAATTGAACGGGGAGAGTTACAATTGCGGGTGCGAAACCTGGAAAGCGATCGCATCTTCAAACGGATTAATTTAGCCCTAAAAAGCCTAATTTATGCTTGCTTAACAGGTTTTACCCTGCTGTCGGCTGTAGTGCTGCTGGCACTACCTTCCTATGGTAGTTGGGCGATCGCTATTTTTGGCTTATCAGGTCTATGGTTCTTGGTGTTGCTACGCTCTTTATTCAATCTAGCTCTGAAAGAAAAGATAGACAAACTAGCTGAAAAATAGCCATTAGTTCCTTTACCACCTAGAACGATGAGAATTTACTCCATTCAATTAAAAAGGCAAAAGGCAAGAAAAATTTTTCTTGCCTTTTGCCTTTTTGATACCCCCAGGGGAATTCGAATCCCCGTCGCCTCCGTGAAAGGGAGGTGTCCTAGGCCTCTAGACGATGGGGGCCAGCTCCGTTGCACTTTTATTAAGTTAGCGAATTTAAAAGTTTTTGTCAACACCTGGACGAAAAAAATTTCAGCGGTGAGGAAGACAGGCAATTCGGAGCATTGGGGCAGGGGAAAGCGATCGCTTGGGACGTAATTTTATTCAAAAAGCCCGATCGCTTCAGCCAGAGCTGCTAGAACAATAGTAGTCTTCTATTATTTCTATCTTCTCACATTCCATGCTGACCCATCACCGCAGACCTGTCTGCCTATCACTTGTATCTACTGATATGCCGGTTTGGTCTACCATTGAAACCGCTGCTACCTTGTATCAAAAAGACCAGCAGCGCTTTCATCTGCTGCTCACGGAACCAGAAATCCGGGATTGGGAACGCTCTGATGAAGCCCCCGCTGGTGCTACAGACCAACCGCCAGCAACTCCCCGACTTTTGTGGCTGGAAATTTCCCCTTCTAGGGTGATCATGACCATGCAGGGAAACGGCAAGTTGAGTTATCGCCACCTCTGGGAACGAGGGATTTATGGTCTCAGCCGCTATTGGTTGCATAGCGATTCCTTAGGCACGCATGGACAGGTGCGTCTGCGAAACTTTACCAGAAGTTTGACCCTGGAGGGGCGTCTGTTACCAGAGCATCTGCGGCTGGAATATGAATTATGGTCGGAAAAAGTCCAGATGGGGAGCTATATCCTGAATTTGGAGATTCATCATTAGTAATTAGTCCTTAGTTGCTACTCCCCAACTAAGGACTAATTACTAATTACTTCAGATCCTTAAAAAGTAAACGTTGTGCGGACGGTGCCAATCACAAGATCGTCATTAGCAGCGTTATGATCAGGAGCTGTGAGCCAGATAATCCCCGGTGTTATGGCAATGTTATCCGTCAGCTGGTACTGATAGAACGCTTCTAGGTGCAATGAGGTATCTGAATCCTGAATACCCAACTGGCTAAGGCTATTATCCCGATTTGTCATCTTTGGCTCCATACCAACAATTACACCTGCCAAATTGCCGGTTTTTCCCAAGTCAGGAAATGCCAAAGTTAAAGCCCAGTTCCAGATGTTAGCATCTCCCAGCGCTCTAGCCCTTGCCGCCGTGTAGCCAACCCAACCCCCAACGACAAACCGGGGACTAATTTGAAAGGAGGCTTCTACACCATAGGAATTGCTAACCACTGGAAACCCTAACGGATTTAACCGATTGGTAAGGTTAGCGTCATTGCTGCCAGTTTGCAGGTCATTTTTATAAGCGTGAACATAAGTCAATCCAATGCTGGCGCGATCGCTAGGTTTAAATAATACTTGTGCCAGTGCGCCATAAGAACCATTGAACAATCCACTTCCAGATTCTGGATTCTCAGCGTCACCGGCTAAATAGCCTAAGCTCAGTTCCAGTTTGTCGTTGAAAGCGTGCCGAATGCCAATACCCGCCCCTTCAACCAGGTAGTAGATGGAAGGGCGGGTTCCGAAGCGAGATAAGGCACCACTGCCACCGTCGCCATCCAGGTAAGGGTTGACGGTATTGGTAAAATCTTCTGCGCTGGCGTTGGCGGCAACCACGACTTCTGTATTCTTGCCGACTGGGAACTGGTAAAACAGCTCATCAATCACGATATCACTGCTGGTATCGCCCTTAAAAAATAGGTCGCCTTCTGGGGTGAGGGTACGTTCGGAAAGAGAACCCAATCCTTCAGCTTGCAGTCGAGTTCTCAGGATATCTCGACCTGTAAAGCTAGTTTCTAAGTTTAGGCGCGTCCGATGCCCAAAGATTGCCACGTTATCGATTGGCTTGCCATCAGCATTTTCCCCAGTTGCAACACCTGCAACCCCAAAAATCGCTTCCCCAGCAAGTTTGGTAGTGGTGGAGAATCCAATCAGTTGCAGTTCCGCAGTCCGCGCTGTTAGTTCATCGACTTTCCCGCGCAGCAAGGCGAGTTCTAGCGTATATTCTTCTTTTAAGCGCTCCAAGATCGCTAAGTCTTCTTTGGCAATGGCGTCTGAGTTCGCCACAGGCAGTATCTGGGTAATTCGGTTGAGGGCGAAATTCAGGGCGGCGGCAAATTCATAGCGGCTCAAGGCTCGATTGCCCCGGAAGGTGCCATCGGGATAGCCTGCAATGACCCCATATCGCTCTACTAAAGACCGCAGCGCCTCATAGGCCCAGTCGCCAGGTTGAACATCCTTTAGCTGGGAAACGTTGGTGACTTGGCTCATAGGGTCATCAACAGAGTCTTCCTGCGCCGAGTCTGGCTGAGTGTAGCCATCGATTTGTTCTAAAACGCTGGATGATGACTCAGGCGGATCGTAGACAGGCATGACAACTTCTGGGGTGTCAACAGGAACGGGATTTTCTGGCGTTGTCGGAATTTCAGACGCGATCGCTTTCCCCCCGACAACCAGGATTGCTCCTAAAACTGCTGAGCTTACCCACTGAGAATTCTTGAAGATTTTGCACATCTCTACTCTTGACACCACTTAAGCTTCTCCCACATTGTTCATTGTCAGATGCTTTCTAACATGACGAGAGAGAAGATTTTTTTTATTCCACCCAGAGTGTTCCTGCGTTGAAATTTCAGTAGCGATCGCCCATCCGATAAAACAACCAAACTCATGGCGATCGCAGGCAGGAATCGCTGCTAAAACAAAGAGTAGAAGCACTACCCTAAAATCACCATGACACCGAAAACAACGCGCCGTGCTTTCTTAGCCACTAGCATAGCTGTAGCGGGAGGGATTGTCGGCACTGCGGCGTTGAAACAAAATCAGACGCCAGCGGAGTCATCCCCGCCGGTGACAGCGACCATGCCAGAACGGGAATTGGGAAGCACTGGGGTGCGTCTCCCGATTCTCGGTTTAGGTGGTGCTGGTCAGACACCATTATCCTGGGAAAAAGCGGAAGATAAAGCGATCGCGCTCATTCAAAAAGCCTTAGATTTAGGAATTCGTCACTTTGATACAGGGGCTAGCTATGGCCCTAGCGAAGATTATCTAGGAAAGGTGCTACCTGCACATCGAACTAGGTTGTTCCTGAGCAGTAAGACGGCTATCCGTGACCGAGATGGGGCTTGGCGAGAGTTGGAGCGCAGTCTCAAACGTCTGAATACAGATTACCTTGACCTCTGGCAACTCCATCATGTTTCTTTTGAGCAAGAACTAGACGAAATTTTTGGGCGCGGCGGTGCAATTCATGCTTTGGAAGAGGCAAAACAGCAAAAGCTGGTGCGTTTCGTTGGCATCACCGGGCATCACGAACCGGCAATTATCGCTGAAGGCTTGCGTCGCTATGCCTTTGACACGACACTTATTCCCGTGAATGCCGCCGATAAACACCACCCGCGCCCGTTTATCCCGGCAGTGCTACCAGTGGCGCGTCAGAAAAAGGTGGGCGTCATTGCCATGAAGGTGCCAGCTTATGGGCGTCTATTTAAGCCGGGAGTGTTGGATGGAATGCATCAAGCGTTGGGGTACTCGCTGTCAGTACCAGGGGTGGATTGTGCAGTCATCGCCGCTGAAAATCCAGCACAATTGGAGTCAAATGTCAAGGTAGCGCAGGTATTCCAATTATTTGCTGAGACAGCGATCGCAGAAATTGAGCAACGCACTGCTGCTGCTTGGGAGGATAATACTTTCTTTCGCGCTTGGACTTGATTGTTTTAACTATAAAGGATGCAGAAAATTTTTCTGCGATCGCACTTTAACTGACTCAATGTAATTTGATTTAATCAAATTACCATCGGGAACGCGCCTTACGACTATTACCGAACGTCACCACCTGCATACCGAGAACGCGGAAATAAAATTCGCGCGACGCCTCAATGCTATGCACCGTCAGAACTAGGCGATCAGTGTTATTGACGTTCATATTGATTTAGTTATTGAGAATTATTGACAATAAATTAACTGAGTCTTATACTCTTTGGAGTTATTTGCAAACCTTTCTCAATTGATCGGCGCTAATCGTCGATCATGTCATGCCGAAGAACCCACTACTACTACAAATACTACAAAAAGGAAAACCTTTGAGCCGTCGCCAACTGCTGGCACTAGGATTAGCAGGAGTCGGTGTGACTGGTGCAGCGTTAGCCGGAGGCAATGCTTTGCGCTTCGCTTTCCCAGCCCTCAATAAAAAACAAACGCTCCCCGTGAGAGTGCCACTTGCGAGTGATGCACCAGCCGATCCTAGCGACTTCAACCCAATGGCGGTGTTGCGGGATTTTGATTATGGCACGATTAAGCGGGAAAATGGACGCACAATTCGGGAATTTAGGATTGTAGCGGGGACTTCCACGCTACAGCTCAATAGTGCTGTTTCTTTTAACACCTGGACTTTCAACGAGCGCGTACCGGGACCAACATTACGGGCAAAAGAAGGCGATCGCATTCGCGTTCTTTTTCTCAACCAAGGGGGACATTCCCACTCAATGCACTTTCATGGCTTCCACCGCCCTGAGATGGATGGCGTGCGTCCGGTGCGCCACGGAGCTGCAACGATTTATGAGTTTGATGCAGAACCGTTTGGCGTGCATCTGTACCACTGCCACACGGAGCCGGTGACGCGACATATTAGCAAAGGGCTATACGGAATGTTTATCATTGACCCTCCGGAGGGGCGTCCACCGGCGGATGAGATGGTGCTGATAATGGCTGGCTATGACATCAATGAGGATCGCAAAAATGAACTCTATGCCTTTAATGGTCTGCCGGACTATTACATGATGCACCCGATCCCGATTTACCAGAATCAGCTAATTCGACTGTACATTCTGAACATGATTGAGTTCGATGTAGCGGCGACGTTTCACCTGCACGCCAATATGTTTCAGGTGTATCGCACTGGGCGAACTCTGACTCCCACGGAAGAGACAGATGTCATCACAATGGGTACCGCTGAACGGCATATCCTAGAATTTTCCTTCCGGTATCCGGGGAAATATATGTTTCATCCCCATCAAGACGAGATGGCAGAACACGGTTGTATGGGTCAATTTGAAGCTATCAGCTCCGCTTAGTAGAAACTTTCGCAAAAATTAGTTGATATAGTTTCGCAACTACTAGATAATAGACCCCGGAATCTGAATTAAAAAAATGTCTCAAAACTTCTCAATGATGCCTTCTTTTCGTTTCCTATCTTTTGCCGTGGCGATCGCTGGTTTACTCGCTCTAACCAGCTGCGGTGATGCCTCAACCACCAACAACACATCCCCAGCGGCTATTCCCTCAACCGCAGCTTCTTCCCCTGCAAGTACCACTGAAACGGCTGCTCACAATCACAGTAGTGGTAAGCAAATCAACATTAACACTGCCATTCTCTCCGAGCTAGACAAATTAGAAGCGAAATTAGGTATCCCAGCGCTGTCTAATAAAATTCAAGCAAGTCGTCCCTACGCCAGTCCGGAGGAATTAGTTTCCAAAAAAGTAATTAGCCAGGAACAATATGACCAAGTGAAAGACATGGTCACAATTGAGGATGTAGTGCTAACTGGGGAAGCCAAAGACGTTGACTATATGACCAAGTTGGGCTTGATGAAAGGTCATCTATTGGTTGCTAGAGAACTTCTGGATCAACAAAAACCCGACCAAGCGGAACCTCACATTGGGCATCCTGTAGAAGAAATCTACGTGGATGTAGAAGATCAACTCAAGGAACGTAACGTCAAAGAATTTAAGACAACTTTAATTAGCTTGCAAGATTTGGTGAAGTCCAAACCCAAAGATGCCAGCGTAAAAACGAGTTTCACTCAGTCCACAGAGGCTGTTGACGCAGCAATCCAGACTTTACCGGAAACACAACGCCAGTCTCCGAAATTTGTGCTACAGACGATCAACGGGTTGCTGGATGCGGCGAATGCAGAATATGGAGCCGCGATCGCTAACGGCAAAATCTCCGCCGCGATTGAGTATCAAGACTCGCGGGGGTTTGTTAACTACGCCGACACTTTATATAAAGGGATCGCCGATAAAATGGTTAAAGAAAATCCGGAAGCCCACAAAGCGATCGCAGATAGCATGACCCAGTTGAAAACTGCTTGGCCTACTGCCATTCCCCCGGCTGCACCCGTAAAGACTCCGGAGGAAGTGAACCAGCTAATCAAGACAATTGAGAAAAACGCTCAAACTGCGATCGCGAAAAGTTAACCATCTACTACATTACTGAAAGCATGAAAGAGCTTGACCAAAAAAAGACCATTGACCTGCTGAACACTATCATGGAATTTGAGCTGGCAGGAGTGGTGCGTTATACCCACTATTCCTTGATGGTAATTGGCCCCAATCGGATTCCGATTGTGGAGTTTTTCAAGTTGCAGGCAACTGAGTCCTTAACTCATGCCCAACAAGCGGGAGAAATTCTGACAGGTTTAGAGGGACATCCCAGCCTGCGGATTGCTCCCATTGAGGAAACCTATAAACACTCGGTGCAAGACATTTTGCGGGAAAGCTTTAATCATGAAAAGAAAGCGCTAGACCTATATAAAACCTTGCTAGAAACGGTTGCAGATGCCAGCATTTACTTGGAAGAATTTGCCCGCACGATGATTGGCACCGAAGAAATGCACACCATAGAAATCAAAAAGATGTTGCGCGACTTTAGCTAATGGGTAATGGGTAAGCAGAGCTTTGAGTTTTGAATGTTGAGTTTTGAATTAGAAGAAAGTTCTTATAGAGGTTCTCGGTTATATGAGGTACATTCTCAAAACTGGAAAGCTTGATAATCGTGAATTTTGGCGTACCTCACTCCTGTAATAACCGCTATAACTCAAAACTCAGACGCGATTTATCGCGTCTCTACAACTTTTCCCCAATTCCCAATTCCCAATTCCCTACTACCAATTACCAATTATCATGGATTTTAGTTCTGCGCTACCTACCTTTGCGATCACCCTGCGGGAAGGCGTTGAAGCCGCCCTAGTTGTGGGAATCGTGCTGGCTTGCTTGAAAAAAGCCAAGCAGAGTTCCCTGAACCCTTGGGTTTATGCGGGTGTTGGGGTCGGGCTTGCCGCCAGTGCCGTAGTAGGCGTTCTGTTAGCCTGGATAGCTCAAACCCTCTCGAAATCCAATCAACCGTATGCACCGGTGCTGGAGCCACTTCTGGAGGGTGTATTCAGTGTGATAGCGATCGCAATGCTCAGCTGGATGCTCATCTGGATGACTCAGCAGGCACGATCGATGAAAGCATCAGTCGAAGGAGCCGTCACCTCGGCTCTGAGGCAAAATGGGACTGCCGGTTGGGGGATTTTCAGCCTAATTTTCATTGCGGTTCTGCGGGAAGGTTTTGAAACCGTTCTATTTATCTTTGCCAAATTTCAACAAGGTTTAATTCCAGCTTTGGGTGCCCTAACTGGCTTAGGAGTTGCCGCCGGGATTGGCATTGCTTTGTTCAAGTGGGGGATTCGGATTAATATCCGCCTGTTTTTCCAGGTGATGGGCGTTTTATTGATCCTAGTTGTTGCGGGTTTAGTCGTATCCTCGTTGAGCCATTTTGACACAGCGGTTGCTACCTTAGCTCAGATGGATCGGCAGTCAGAAGCCTTGTGTTTCTATTACGAACGGTTTGCTAAAAATCCCTCCTGTATTTTGGGACCGATGGTTTGGAATACGACCCAAACCTTACCCGATGACAAGTTTCCTGGGCTACTTTTTAGCGCCTTGTTCGGATATACCGATAAGCTCTACGTTGTTCAAGCAATCAGTTACGTGCTGTTTTTGCTTACCATTGGGGGCATTTATTTCCGCAGTATTACCGGACGCACCAGTGTAGCAGCGGCAAATGGTAAATCGGCGCAAAAACCCATTAGCTACCGGCAAGAATAGAGCCGATTGCCAGATTCTAGAGATTGGTATAGTGGTAGTCATAGGAAAACCCGTTCTCTGAGAAGAAAACGGGTTTTCCTATGTTCGGATTGTTTTAGCGACATACCGATTGTCCTACCGCTTCAGGGTGACAGGAACAATACGTCCTATGCAAAAATGAGCGATCGCCAGTTGCTAAGCACGAAAGTCTAGCACTAGAGAAGAAATTGCTACCCTAGGAAGAGTCACATAAAGGTTAGCTTAGCTCTCTTGCTCAACTCCGAAGTGCTTTGGCAGCAGGGACAAAAGCATCAAACTCTCGCAGATGCACGGGATAATTCTTAAGCACTACCCGTGAAGGCGACTTCTGGAAATTTCGCCTGAGCATCAGACATAGAACGGCGTTTGCCTTCCTCTTGCCAGTAGTTAATCACTTCTGTCGCTTTGTTGAGCAACGCGACGCGCTCTAGATCGACAATCCAATGCTTGGCTTCCAACTCATTTTTTAGCTGTTCCCAAGCATCGTTCCGAGGCCAGAAAAAGTAAGATGTCAGAGGGCTGGTGCCTTTGCCTACTACTTGGTCAACTGCTAGTGCTACGTTCTCTTCCAGCCAGAGAACCTTTAAAATAAACCTCGACAATCACACCTCCAGGGAAGCCCCAGGCTTGTTGGATACTCTACAAACGACTATTTTACACCTAGGCGATCGTGGATAGCTATGTGTTTGCTCATCGGATATTTTAATTGGGATTGGGAGGTGCTTTGCAGTGGTTCGAGAATCTAGTTGCCCTTTAGTCGTTTTCGATATTGACGGTGTGGTGCGAGATGTTGGGGGATCTTACCGACGGGCGCTGGCTGATACTGTGGAGCAGTTTACTGAGGGCGCTTACCGACCGACGCCAGAGGAAATTGACCGGCTGAAGTTGGAAGGGATGTGGAATAACGATTGGGAGGCGTCCCAAGAGTTGATATATCGTTACTTTGAAAGCTCTGGACAGAAAAGATCGCAACTGAGCCTTGATTATGACGTTTTGGTTGCTTTTTTTCAATCCCGGTATCGAGGGCCAGATCCGCACCATTGGACGGGTTATATCTGCGATGAACCGCTGCTATTACAGCCGAGCTATCTAGAGCAACTGACGGCGGCTGGGATTCCGTGGGGATTTTTTAGCGGTGCTACCCGTGGATCGGCTAGTTATGTTTTAGAGCAACGCCTGGGTTTAAAGTCGCCGTTGCTAATTGCGATGGAGGATGCTCCTGGTAAACCTGACCCGACAGGGCTGTTTGCGGCGGTGCAAGAGTTGGAAAAAAGATCGCCGATTCACCCCTCAACGCCGATTATTTATGTGGGAGATACGGTTGCCGATATTTACACGATTGAAAAGGCGCGATCGCTCCAGCCTCACCGTCGTTGGATTGCGGTGGGCATTTTGCCACCCCACGTTCAGGAAACCCAGGGACAAAGTGATGCTTATGCAGATGCTCTCAAGGCTGCTGGTGCTGCTGCGATTTTCCGCAATGTGCAGGAGTTGACGCCAGTGCAGATTTTACAACTGGTAAATTCATAAGCATGAGCTAATTGTGTAGCGACGGGCGAGTGGATATTGCCTCATACAAATGGATGAGCGGTTAAGGTGAGTTTAAATACACCTAGCAGGGCGAAGGGGAAGTGGGACTGCCATCAGTAGATTGGAACAGTAGAAACAACACTTCCCAGGAAAATTCATCATGCAATCAACCAATCAATTTGAAGCCATGACTCCTCAAGCCGCTGCTACAAATGCCATTAAAAAGCCAGTTCTGCGTAGAGGTTCCCGCGATCGCGCAGTGGTAGAACTACAACAACTACTCGCTCATTGGGGCTATTATGCCACTCCTTTCGATGATGTGTTTGACCTCCCCGTCGAAAATGCCGTGAAAGCTTTCCAGCACCGCGTCTTTCTAGTAGAAGATGGGATTGTTGGCGCTAAGACGTGGCAAGCTCTTTACTCTGGTGCCCCCGTTGATATGCCAGAACTGAGACTGGGTAGCCGTGGTGAAGCCGTGAAAACCCTTCAGAAAGTCCTACAGTTGATTCCCGATGGTGTTTTCGGATCAAATACGCAGAATGTTGTGAAAAGCTTCCAAAGCTCCCATAATTTGGTAGCAGATGGCGTTGTTGGTTCTCGGACTTGGTTTGAGTTGAGCAAGGTACCTCACTAAGAAGTTGCCGAATCGGGATGTTGTGGTGATACTTTTAACCTCCATCCCTCGCACCGAAGATGGAACTTTCAACCAGCGCGATCGCTCTAGAAGTCCTAGGGCGATTCGCTTACGCGATCGCGCAGCTTCACGCGCTGGTTGTTTGATCGGGAGTCTCAACTGTGCAGAAAATCGATAAATTTCCACTCAGAATGCAGCTTCTGACCGCAGAGAGTGTGCGGAGCGGGTATCGCCATCTATATTAAGAGACGACCCCTAAAATTCTGCAATTACTGCTCATATTTCAGCAGATGTGCAAAGTTTCTTCCCATTCATCTGTTATTTTTATGTTTTCTGCTCAAACTAGGACTTTATTCGGTACGATAGGCGCGATCGCTACAGTCATCGCTACTAGCGTTACAATTCCACCAAGCAACATCAAGGCATACGCGGCCCCAATCGATGCTTCTGTTGCAGTAGCGAACTTAAACGCTTGGGAAAACGCTCAACTAGAACGCACCCTTAGAGGGCATTCTGATTGGGTAAATGCTGTCGCCATCAGCCCCGATGGAACGACTTTAGCCAGTGGCAGTTCTGACAACACGATCAAAATTTGGAATCTTGCCAGCGGACAAGAAATTGGTACCCTTACGGGGCATTTCAAACCAATTTACACAATTGCGTATAGCCCTAATGGGCAGCTTCTCGCCAGTGGCTCTCAAGATAGTACGATCAAAATTTGGAATCTTGCTACAGGTCAAGTAATCCGCACCCTCAGAGGGCATTCTAGCTCAATTGATTCGGTCGTTTTTAGCCCCGACGGACAGTTTATTGCCAGTGGGAGTAAGGACGACACGATCAAGATTTGGAATCTGACCTCCGGCGAGCAAATCTTAAGCCTCACGGGACATTCTAATGGGATTGATGTTGTTGCCTTCACCCCAGATGGGCAGACCCTAGTGAGTGGTTCTGAGGACAAAACGATCAAAGTTTGGAATCTAGCCACAGGTCAGTTAATCCGTACCCTCAAAAAGCATACAAATGCGGTTCATTCCTTGGCAATCACCCCAGATGGACAGACGCTCATAAGTGGGAGTTTTGACAAAACCATCTACCTTTGGGATATGACCACAGGTCGTCTCATGGGTCGCCTTAGAGGGCATTCAGACATGGTTTATGCAGTTGCTATTAGTTCGGATGGGCAGTTTCTCGCCAGTGGTAGCGAGGACAGAACAATTAAAATTTGGAGCCTGAAAACTGGGCAACAAATTACAACCCTCACGGGTGATTCTAGTGCGATTTATTCCCTCTCCATCAGCCCCGATGGACAGACGATTGCAACTGGTAGTTATGACAAAAAGGTCAGAATTTGGCGGACGCAGGGACTTTAAATTGAATCGCACTGAACTTTTGCCCTAAACTAAAGTTTGGGCTAAAAGTTCGCAACCCGTTTCAAGTGAGATATTGCACCATTCTCAGTAAACAAAGTCCGCCTTGAACTCAAGTTCAAGGCTCATAGCTCAAGTCCATTGAAATGGACTGAAATTCTTTCCCAGTCCACGAAACGTGGACTTGAGCTCAGGACTTACGCAAAGCTTATACATACAGCGTTTTGTAGGGGCAATCCCCCTGTGGTTGCCCTCAGATGTGGTGATGTGCGGCGAGTCCTGAGCTATAAGCTGTAGGGTTTAAACCCCTGGAGGGCTATTGCAACTGGTGCAAGATGTGAGTTTCAACGGGTTTAAAGCTTACTCAGTAAGCTTTAGCTTGACATAGCTTCTCGCTGTGAAATTTATTTCCAGGCTCCTGACGTCAGTGCCATTCACTTTAAATCTATATTTTAAAAAGGAATCTACCTCCCAACCTCCTCACCGAAAAGCAGAGAGTGGGGATGGGGTTAAACTGTACTTGTATCCAAAGGAGAACTGCTATAAGTGTCGCTCATTGACGTGCATCTTGAATCGCCAGACTTCAGATACCTGCCTCCAAAGAAAAAGGCTTAAGCATAAATGCTTAAGCCTTTGTAAATTAAATACGAGTAACTGAAACTAATTGTGCTTACAGATTACTCAGCCTTTTTCGTGTCAGCTTTTGCAAACACAAACTAAAAGGGTTTAGCTTCTAAAGCTTAGTAGCGGCGAGAAAAGCTGTTGTTTCCGCGACCACCACCACCACCAGATGGGCCTCTATCTTCTTTGGGCTTCGCCTTGTTAACTTTCAAGTCGCGACCCATCCATTCAGCACCGTCAAGGGCTTCAATGGCAGCTGTTTCTTCAGCTTCTGTACCCATTTCTACAAAGCCAAAGCCGCGTAGACGACCTGTTTCCCGGTCAGTGGGTAGCTGGACGCGCTTTACAGAACCATATTCTGCAAAAACTCCAGTGAGGTCTTCTTGCGTAACTTCGTAGGATAAGTTGCCTACATAAATAGACATAGATTGTCTCCAAAATCAGAGGGGTGTAGAGATTTGAGTTTCGGAGAGAAGCCTGTCAAGTCCAAAAGGAAAACACCTATCAATACTATAAACAAACACTGCAACCGAATTTATTCTCACTTATTAAGATAGCACAACGGATTCCGGAATGGGACGCTTGGCATCTAATTTTTCCAACAATTCTTCAAACTTTGACTGAGCATGGCTTCTAGCGAATTTTCCGGATTGGGAAAAGTCAGGGCGATCGCTTTCGTGGCGGATGCATATTTTGAAAGAATTTGCAATAGAAAGATTACATAAATTTTATAATTTCGGGCACACGGATGAAATCAACAACGTCTCAGTGTAGAGCAACACATTTTTGTGGTGTGCGTTGTTTCCCAATATACTAAAATGACAAATAAGCAAATTTCCGCTAAAGTTTTCACGGCGATCGCAGTGGTGACAACGATTGGCATTTCCGCAATGCCTATGTTCAAAGCAGTATCTCAGCCGCTCACTCCAATCTCCACCTTAACAGCTCAAGCACCCGCCAACACTTGGCAAAATGTGCGACCGATTCGCACCATAGAAGCGCATTCAGGGAGCGTGGGAGCGATCGCTATAAGCGCCAATGGACAGCTAATCGCTAGTGGAAGCGATGATGGCACGATCAAAGTATGGAATCTAAAAACGGGTCAACTAATTCGCGCCCTAACTGGGCATACTGACACCATTTGGGCACTTGCTATTAGTCCTAACGGACAAACCCTCGCCAGCAGTAGTGCGACCAACGATGGATCGCTGAAACTGTGGAATTTAAAAACTGGCAAGGTAATTCGGACTATCAAGCAGGATTGGTACGTTAAATCTCTCGCCTTTAGCCCGGATGGAGAACGCCTTGCCATTGGTAGCTGGAACACGACTGCACGGAACGCAGAGATTGAAGTGTGGAATGCACGCACGGGTAAATTAATCTACAGCTTCCAGGGATCTCCTCAGTCGAATTTAATGGTCGCTTTCAGTCCCGATGGAAAAACTCTCGCCAGTGGGAATGAAGACAGTACGATCCAACTATGGGATCTTAGGGCAGGCAAACCCATTCGCACCCTCAATAATGGAGAAGCTGTCAGAGCGATCGCTTTTGGTCGAGATAGCAAAACCCTTGTCAGCGAGAGTTATAATCAAATCGTCAAAATCTGGAATCTGCAAACCGGCGAACTCATCTCTACACCGATTAAAGATTCAGGCATCGTTTTCGTGAATGCTGTCGCTTTGCATCCGAATGGTCGGATACTTGCAAGTGCCTTAGGCGGATCGGAGGGCACTCTAAACCTGTTTAATTTGCAAACTGGCAATGCAATCAATCCTCTTACAGGGTCTTTTAGCGTCGTCTCCTCACTCGCTTTCACCCCAAACGGTCAGACTCTTGTTAGTGGTAACTTTGACGGAACAATTACCTTCTGGGAACCCCAGTAATTATACTCAGGACTTACGCAATATCACCACATCTGGGGGCAACCACAGGGGAATTGCCCCTACAAAACGCTTCTAGCTGGGAGCCAACTCCCTATCGCTGCATCTGCTGTTCCAACAGTTTTTGCGCTCTCGGCTTGTAAATTAAATAGAACAACGCCTCAATGTAACGCAGCAAATCTTCGCGGTTTTCCTTAGAAGTATGATTCCAGAAGCCGTAAATCCGAGCTAAAGATAGCAGTTTGCTTGTGTGAATCTTCCACGTATAGGCGCTATAAACTCGGTCAATGGCTCGCGTGGAAATTTCATACCAGTAGTTAGGATTCTGGTCGCACTTAGAGACAAACTCCAGAATTTTTTCTGCCATATCTTCAAGATTCGTCGGGTTAATGTAGAACCCATTAAACTTATCCTGAATAATCTCTAAGGGACCACCAAACTGAGTGGCAAATGTCGGTAAACCAGAAATCATCGCCTCCAAAATTGTCAAACCAAAAGCTTCAAACAGCGCCGGTTGAACAAAGACACCTTGGCGATCGGCAATCACGCGATAAATTTCACCGGAATCGGTTTTAGAAAGGCGCACGCCCAGCCAGCGAATTTTGCCTTGTAGATTGTACTGTTCAACGATCTGGTAAAGCTTGACAATTTCGTCTTTTTCTTCGTTATCGGTTGATTCCTCAACACGCAATTTCCCAGCAACTAAAATTAAGTTGCAATGTTCTTGTAACGCTTCGTTCTTACCAAAACACTCAGCCAAGCCGGTGAGGTTTTTAATTCGGTCGAGACGTGCCATTGAGAAGAGGGGACGCTTGTTGGGGTCGTCCAACTTCCCAAATATCTGGGATGGATCTTCGAGGGTAAAGAGCATTTCATCGAGACGGGCGCGATCGCTCGGTGTCCGATCTTCGGTACGCGAATAGGGAAAATAAGCTTTCTCATTTACCCCAGGCGGCACCACGTTGAATTTGGGGCTAAATAGCTCAATTCCACTCACTACATGGTACAAATCCGGCATTGTGAAACACTTGTAAGACTCATACTGTCCCACACTATCCGGCGTCCCGACAATTTCTTGATAAGTGCTGCTAATGATGAAATTTGCCGCATTCATTGCAATTAAATCGGCGGTGAATTGTAGGGAGAAATGATACTTTTCGTCCAAATCGTTCCAGTAGAGGTTACTGAAAAGATATTTAGATTTTTCTAAAGCGTGGGCAATGTTGCACTGAGTCACTTTCAAGCGACGCGCCAGTAGAAATGCCACTAAATTGCCGTCGGAATAATTTCCGACAATTAAGTCGGGCTTACCATGAAATTCTGCCAGCAGTTCTTTTTCCGAATCGATGGCGTAGCTTTCTAGATAAGGCCAAAACTCAAACCGGGAGATCCAGTTTTGAGTCACGTTGGGATTAAACTCGCGCAAAGGCACCCGCAAAATCCAGGCATTTTCTGTGTCGTGGACTTTTTCCAGGCGTTGGTTACACAAAGTACCATCGCTATTGGGAATCAGGCGAGAGAGAATGATCACCTTTGGCTCAACACCCAGGATATCCAACCCAGCCAGTGAGAGGTCTTCTTGCATCTGCTGTTCGAGACTCTTGGCTTGGTCGAGGACGTAAACGACCTGCCCGCCAGTATCTGGACGCCCCAAGACGCCTTCTTGCCCAAACCAACCGTGGGGAGACACTAGGACAATCCGGAAGACCATTGGAATCCGGGAGAGAAAGGCTTCTAGAGTCTGGTGATCGGGGGAGTCGAGGAGTTCATCAAGAATTTCCAGAGTTTCCCGCACCCGTCCGGCGGTGTTTCCCCACCCAGGCTCAAAGCCCATTCCTTGCAAATCATACCGAAATTCTTCGTAGCGTTGCTCAGAAGGGCGATCGCCCAAAAATGCCAAAGCTTGTTTGACGCGCTTAGAGAGTTGCTGCTGCGATTGAATCCGCCCGTTGATCAGCAGTTGCAGATTGTTGTAGGAGTGGACGCTTAAGAATTTATATAAGCTCTCCAGCCATTGTCCGGGGTCTTGAAAGAGTTTGCTCGATAAATAGCGGTTGAGATACTGCACCCCCTTACCAATATTTTTAGGGTCGCGAATTGTCGGAGTATAGTCATAAAATGGTTGAAAATCGAGTTCTAGGATGTCGCCTTCCTGAGGATGGAAGCGATTCACCAGGCGATCGCGTACATCCAGCAGTTCTTGCACCGTCATTGGTTCGACGCTTAAATCTTCCGTTAACCGATAGATTTCTTGAGAAGCAATGGTTGGGCGGACGATCAAACAGATGTTTCCCTCCTCACGAATAATTTCTTGAGTGTAGTAAATTAATTTTCCTAAATGGGAGGATTGATCAAAATGTTCAGGCTTCTGATGATTTGTGCAGTATTCGGAAAAAGCGTTGAGAATGTCGTTTCTCAGTAAATACGGCTTGTCCTGTTGGCGTAACTCACTAACAAATTGGCGCAGATCGATTTTTTCATCACTCTCTAGAACAGCCTGAATCAGATCGGACATGACAACTCCCTAGATTAATTCAAGAACATTCACAAAGACTAAATTACAAAATGTTTTTCCTAGTGACGCCCTTCGGAAGGTGGAAGGAGTAAGCCTCAAGGCAAAATTAATTCACCCTTCATCTTTCTTAAGAGTGAATCGGCTAGGATATGCCTAGCCTAGCTTCTTTTGACGCTATTGTGTATCACAAAGCGTAAATTTCTCCGTATTTTTGCTGAATATAACGAATGAAGGGGTTGATGCTTAAAGAATTGCCAGTGACGCGCTCGATAATTTCAGCGGCGGTATACTTCCGTCCATGTTGGTAAATATTCTCTCTCAGCCAATTATGTAGAGTGCTGAAATTCCCTTGCTCGATTTCGGTGGGAATTTGGGGATTCGCCTTCAGTGCTGCTTCAAAAAACTGGGCGCTCATCATGTTGCCAAGGGTATATCCCTGAAACATTCCGCCGATGCTGCCAGTGTACCAATGGACATCCTGCATGACGCCAACGCTGTCGCTGGGGGGGACAACACCCAAGTCAGATTTGTAGCGTTCTCTCCAAGCTTCCGGGAGATCGCGCACTGCCAGGTTGCCTTCCAGTAGCGCCAATTCTAAGTCAAAGCGGATCATGACGTGCAGGTTGTAGGTGACTTCGTCGGCGTCGGTGCGGATGAGCGATCGCTCGACTTTATTAATCGCCCGGTAGAATGTCTCTAGGGATACATTACTGAGTTGATTTGGGAAAGCTGCTTGCAGTTGCGGATAGCAGAATTTCCAGAAGTTGCGGCTGCGTCCCACCAAATTTTCCCACAACCGCGATTGGCTTTCATGCACGCCAGATGAGGTGCCCCTGGCTAAAGGCGTCCCTTCATATTCTAAGTTAATCCCTTGCTCGTACAAGGCGTGTCCCATCTCGTGAATGCTGCTAAACAGTGCCTGCCCTAGATCGTTCTCGTAGACGCGGGTAGTAATTCGCACATCCCCAATCGAGAAATTGGTCATAAATGGGTGCAGTGTTTTATCTTGCCGCCCCCGTTGGAAGTCATACCCAATCTGTTCGATTACCTTTAAGCTAAACGCTAGCTGTTCGGCTTCTGAGAAAGATTGGCGCAAGCAAGTATCATCGGCAATCGGCTGAGAAGCGATCGCATTTACAATTGGAACCAGTTCTTGACGGAGTTCAGCAAAGAGCGATCGCACGGTTGAAGCCTTCATGCCGTAATCGGCACCGTCAATCAGCGGATCTGCAATATGCTCGTAGCCAGGGAAAAAATTGGCATAGTTGCGGCACAGTTCTAGCGTTTTTTCCAGATAAGGCTGCACGGCGGCAAAGTTATTTTCCGGACGCGCTTTTGCCCAAGCACCATAAGACTGAGTTCGGTGGAGAGACATTTTTGCCATAAAATCTGCTGGCACCCGCACCGCGCGATCGTAGCTGCGTCTGGTGACACGAATTAGGCTGGCTTCATCGGAGTCATAGGGCAAGCTTTCCTCATAGGGGCGCAAATCTTCCAACAGTTGCGCGATCGCTGGATCGCTAAACTTGGTGTGGGCAATTTGCCTGAGAGTCGCCATCTGACGCCCCCTCGCCGCTGCACCCCCTGGCGGCATATAGGTTGCTTGATCCCAGTAGAGTAGAGAAGACGCTGAATTGATATCGTCAATTTCGGTAAGGCGAGTTCTGAGTTCTTGAAGTTTGGGGTGAGTCTTTTCCAGAGTCTGCATGATTCGCTGTTAATGCTCGTTTTCTATAGTGTGGCGCAGACAGCAACAAATATACGTCCAACCACCGTTCACGATATGTCACTTTCCCCAGCTTGCTCAAGCGCAAAAGCGACGACAGTTTCACTCAGTCGGATACCTCTATTTCTCATGCGCTCGATAGCTTGCTGCATTGAAACTAGATACCCGTCTCGCTTGGCACGCAGCAAAATACCTATAGAACCTGTTAGTGAAAGACCGCTTAATCTAGCAATCCGCCTACCAACGGCTTCGTCGATGCAGACGGTTTGAATACCTTGATTCATTGCCATCTGAATGACAGCTGCCTCGCCTCGATCCAGTGAATTTATCAAAATGGGGGATATCGCAAGGGGAATTGACCATTTTTGCAGCCAACTTGCAGCCTCAAATTCTGCTACTGCAAATCCTGTAGTACCACCTGCCAGAATCTCTTGGCATACTTCAAAAGGAACCAATACTTGATCGTAGAGCGATCGCAAAATATTTAAATCACCCACAGCAGCCACCAAAGCAATAAGCGGTGCCGTGTTGATGACAATTCTTTCAGTCTCAGGCATTTTCTAGATCGGATAAAAGTTCCTCTTCTGTTAAATCGATCATAGCTACCCGATAACGATGCAAATTCAGCAAAAAAGAGACTCTATCTGTGCCCACTAATGTAGCTGCCATGCCTGAAGAAATGCGTTTCATTTCAAACAGCTTAACTGCCATAGCCATCTTCGCTTCTTGCTCAAACTGTTCCTGGGTCTGTTGCAAGGCATCGGGAAGTGTCTCTGGGTAGTTGATTGTGAGTTGTAACGACATATTGCCTTGATAAATTTTAGAATGGTTTCTAAAAAGTCCTGTGCTTGCTGGAGCAAAATGTAAAGAGCCTGATTAGTCATCTGGGTATATATGCGATCGCGCTCTTCCCCAGATCCTAACTTATCCTTTTTAAAGGACTCGGCGGAAACTTCTTATTCCCTAATATCCCCAATTAAAAGCTGAAACCGCTTATTTTTTCGCAAGCAATCCAAATCTGGATCGGTTTGAGCTGCTGGTAGATATTTAGGACGATTTATCTGAATTGCCTGTTGCAAATAATCGACGGCTAATGTTACTTTTCCTTGAAAAGCGTAACAGTAACCTTTATTGTAGATGCCGTTAGCATGATTGGGTTTGATTTCGAGGGATTTGTCGATACTCGCCATCGCTTCTCGATACTTACCCAATTTGATTAGGGCGTAACCCCGATTGTCCCAGGCTTCATAATTATTAGGACCGCATTCTACGGCTTTGTCATAGCAGGCGATCGCTTCTTTCACTTGCCCCAATCTCCGCAAGATTAAGCCCCGGTTGTTCCAAGCCTGAGTCTCGTTCGGCTGAATTTCTATCGCCTTGTCATAACAGGCTAGTGCTTCTTTTTGGCTACCCAATTTAGACAGCACTGTACCGCGATTCATCCAGGCACCCAGATGATCTGCCTTGATTTCTATCGCTTTGTCATAAGATGCGATCGCGTCTTTATCGCTACCTGAAACCATTAAAGCGCAGCCCAGATTATACCATACTTCTGGATCGTCAGGATTAATTTTTAACGCTTTTTTATAACTAGAGATTGCCCGTTGATGTTTACCCAAATTAATTAGGGCATTGCCTCGATTGCTGAGGGCTTTGTAATAGTCTGCGTTAATTTTAATCGCTCTGTCATAGCAGGCGATCGCTTCTTGATTTCGCCCTAAAATAACTAGAGTATTCCCTTTATTTGCCCAAGCTTCGTAGTGGTCTGATTCAATCTCTAGTAATCGGTCATAGTTAGCGATCGCTCTTTCATGTTGCCCCCACTCATCCAGCGCAATCCCTCGGTTTAACCAGATACGAACATCATCAGGATTGAATTCTAAGGCTCTATCAAAGCTATCAATCGATTCTGGGTAGCGTTTTAAGTGTCCCAGCGCTAGGCCCCGGCAAGCCCAAGCATCTGCATGATGAGGGAGGCGCTGGATCGCGCATTCAAAATGCGCGATCGCTGTTTCAAAGTCTCTGGACTCTAAACAGTTCATGCCCTGGCGAAATAGAATTTCAGCTTCCATATAATTTTGTCCTCGGCGGAGGATTGCGATCGGTTTCTTACCCCAATCCTAACGGTTGCTTCTAGAGGAATAGGAATAGTAAAAATGTCCGACGACTAAAGTCGCGGCTAAACAAACAAAGTCTGCCTTCGCAGGCTAATATAAAGCCTGCTCTCGTCAGGCTTCGTTCTTCTAGCTCCAGGCTTCTAGGCTGTGGGCGTATATTTGCTGTCATCGGGATGCTCCCCTATCTCCAACCCTACATGGAAGGGGAATGAGCAATAAAACTGGATCAAAACTTTGGTGCTTCCAGCAGCGCCTCAAACAAATCCTGACCGCGAATCGCGTCAAAATCTGAGTCGTATTTCGCCATTTCCCAATATTTTTCTGCACTCAGATGAATCGCTTGTTGCAAGTTGTGGACTGTCTGCTCGACATTGCCCAGCAAGGCATAGTAGCAAGCTTTGTTATACCAGGCGGTGGGGTAGTCAAACTGAAGTTCTAACGCTTTATCGCAAGCAGCGATCGCTTCTTCGTAGCGACCTAATTTCCCTAGAGCAATGGCTTGGCTGAACCAAGCTTTGTAGTATTCCGAATTAATTTCCAGACTTCTCTGGAAGCTGGAAATTGCCTTTTCATAAAGACCCCAGTCATTTAGGGTAATGCCCCGGTTATACCAAGCATTGCCGGAATCTGGTTTAAACTCAATCGCTCGGTCATAGCTGTGAATTGCCTGTTCGTAATGATTGAGTTGGGCAAGAGCATTGCCTCGGTTGTACCATGCCCAGTAGGCGTCTGGGCGCAGCTTCAGGGTGCGGTCAAAGCTGGCGACCGCTTTTTCATAGAAACCCCAGTCAATCAAGGTAATGCCCCGGTTGTGCCAAGCAGCGGCAGCATCCGGGTTAAATTCAATGGCGCGATCAAAGCTGTTGAGCGCCTGTTCGTAGCGACCTAATTTCCCCAGCGCAATGCCCCGGTTGAACCAAACCCAAGAAGCATCGGGTTGAATTGACAAGGCGTAGTCGAAGCTGGCGATCGCTTCCTCGTGGCGACCTAAATTCCCTAGGGCGAAACCCCGTTGCGATAGGGCATCGGGGTAATGGGGTTCGCACTTGAGGGCGCTGTCTAAACAAGCGATCGCCGCTTCATATTTTGCCGACTGAAGCTGGCGTAGTCCTTGTTGGAAAAAGAATTCTGCTTCGAGAGTAATAGTTTGACCCATAAAATCTTGCATCTTGCTTTAGGAGGATCTTATGTTTAAGATTCCCAAAACACTAACATAACTCAACATCAAGACGGCAAATCCCTTCCTAAAATAGATTCAAAGCAAGAACAATAAGTTCCAGATGAAGTCTGGGTAAGACATTCAGCCGCTGTGGGCAATGTAAAATTTCTGGGGCGGCGGTATAGCGTAATCCCTGCTGGAAAAGAATTTTACTGCCAAATCTTGAGACTGACTCCTCAAATCCCCCGGCTAGACATGGGATGATTTCAGCTAAAAGGACAACTAACATGACTCAACAGATAGGTGAAACCTACCGCATCGAACGCGACTCAATGGGCGATCGCCAAATCTTGGATAACGTTTACTACGGTATTCAGACGCTGCGGGCGATGGAAAATTTCCCGATTAGTGGAATTAAGCCGTTGCCCACTTATGTCGATGCCTGCGTGCTGATTAAGAAAGCCGCAGCGATCGCCAATGGGGAACTTGGCTGCATTCCCAAAGAAATCAGTCAGGTGATTGTTCAGGCGGCGGATGAAGTGCTTGCCGGGAAGTTCCGCGATCAGTTTGTCGTGGATGTCTACCAGGCGGGTGCGGGGACTTCGCACCACATGAATATCAATGAAGTGCTGGCGAATCGGGCGCTGGAACTGCTGGGGGATAAAAAGGGCAATTACCAGCGCGTCAGCCCCAACGATCATGTCAATTACGGTCAATCTACTAACGATGTAATTCCCACGGCGATTCGGATTGGGGCGCTGGTGGCGCTGGAGAGGACGCTATACCCAGCCTTATCCGATGCGATCGCTGCTTTAGATAACAAAGCTGAGGAATTTCAGGATATTGTCAAATCTGGAAGAACCCATCTGCAAGACGCCGTACCCGTGCGACTGGGCGAAAACTTCCGCGCTTGGGGGCAAATTCTCGCAGAACACATGATTCGCATCGAGAGGGCGTCTGAAGATTTAATGGCGCTGGGTTTGGGTGGAAGTGCGGCGGGAACTGGGTTAAATACCCATCCCCAATATGGCGATCGCGTTGCCCAATTATTATCAGAATTAATCGATCAACCCTTGCGCCCAGCCCCTCATCTGATGGCGGCAATGCAGAGTATGGCACCTTTTGTCAGCGTTTCCGGTAGCCTGCGGAACTTAGCCCAGGATTGCGTCAAGATATCCCATGACTTACGGCTGATGGATTCCGGACCAAAAACAGGTTTAAAGGAAATTCAGCTACCGCCAGTACAGCCTGGATCGTCGATTATGCCAGGGAAATATAACCCGGTGATGGCAGAAATGACTTCGATGGTGTGTTTTCAGGTGATGGGGTACGACAATGCGATCGCTTTAGCCGCCCAAGCGGGACAGTTAGAGTTAAATGTGATGATGCCGCTGATTGCCTATAACTTGATTCACAGTATTGAAATTTTGGGCAATACCTTAAGCGCACTGACGCAGCGTTGTTTGGAGGGAATTACCGCCAACCGCGATCGCTGCCTTGCCTATGCAGAAGGAAGCCTCGCCCTCGTCACCGCCCTCAATCCCCACATCGGCTATCTGAATGCGGCTGCTGTTGCCAAAGAATCTCTAGAAACTGGCAAATCCTTGCGGCAAATTGTCCTAGAACGAGGTTTGATGAGTTCCGAAGAACTAGCCAAGGTCTTAGACTTAGAGGAAATGAGTGCCATGTCAGGAGTGCAGCGTCCGGAGTTGTAGATACACCAAAATTTGCATCTATCTAAAAGTCCAGAGTTAATCATTCAAAACTCAGACGCGATAAATCAGACGCGATAAATCAGACGCGATAAATCAGACGCGATAAATCAGACGCGATAAATCAGACGCGATAAATCGCGTCTCTACTTTCTAACCAGGAGTCTCTTTCGATGCATAGTCATGATGGTTTGACCCAGTTGACTTTTCACTATATTGATGGTCACACAGAATCCTTTACTATCTATGAGTCAGTAGAGGAAGGCTTAGAAACGAAGCAGGAAATTCGGCAAGAAGTCCGTCGGCTTTTAGATAAATCCTGGTGGATTCTCCATTTAGCTGAAGAAACAGTTTTTATTAACACCTCCAATATTATCAAAGTTGAGGTGAAGCCCCCGATTCCTCACCTCCAGGGAGAAGATGTCTTCTCGAATGTCCAGCGGGTAACTGCCCTGACTCGTGGCAGCAATCGCTGACGAGTTGAGATTTTAGATTGAAAATTGCCAGGTCTTCATAGAGAATTGGAGACTGGCAATTCTCGCTTTAATTGAAAGTTCAAAATTCTTGTATTGGCTCAATCCTAAATCCCAAATTCAGAATCATGAAACCTTCCGTTAGTTTAATTCGCGCTAATTCCTACGATCGGCAATTATTGCGAGAATCCGTGGAAAGTTTGCTGGAACCGTTGGGAGGAATCAAAGTTTTTGTAAAAGCAGGCGATCGCGTTCTCCTCAAGCCCAATTTACTCACTGGCGGGCATCCGAGTCAAGAATGCGTCACCCGTCCCGAACTGGTTCACTGTGTTGCCAAACTGGTACAAGAAGCGGGTGGCAAGCCTTTCCTGGGGGATAGTCCCGCGTTTGGCAGTGCAATGGGTGTGGCAAAGGCAAATGGTTATCTTCCCCTCATGGAAGAACTCAATCTGCCGCTAGTGGAATTTACAGGGAAGCGTTACCAAACCGTTAGCGAAGGATTCAACCATCTGTTGCTGTGCAAAGAAGCAATGGATGCAGATGTGGTAATAAACCTGCCTAAATTGAAATCCCACTGTCAGCTAACGATGACAATGGGCGTCAAAAATTTATTCGGCTGCGTACCGGGAAAAATGAAAGCCTGGTGGCACATGGAAGCGGGGAAAGATAGCGTCCGATTTGGGGAAATGTTAGTAGAAACCGCAAGGGCAATTAATCCCACCCTAACGATTTTAGATGGAATTATCGGGCATGAAGGTAACGGCCCCAGCGGTGGCGAACCTCGCTTCTTAGGCATTTTAGCGGCATCGGCTGATGTGTTTGCCCTAGATCGTGCGATTGTAGAAATCCTCAATGTAGATCCTCTCAACGTCCCTACTGTGGCGGCTTCCATGAGGTTAGGACTTTGCACAAATCTGGAGAAAATTGACTTTCCCCAACTGCATCCGGAGAATCTAAAGGTGCTGGATTGGCAACTGCCTACTAACATGATGCCTATCGACTTTGCCATGCCTCGCGTGATTAAGTCTACGTTCAGGCATCTTTATATCCGGTTTATCAAGGAACCAATGAACGCCTACGCAGGACGATAAGAGTTTGCTAATAAAAAAACTCGGTTTCTATAGAAACTGGGTTTGGAAAGCCATCAAATAAACAATTTTGAGGCAGATTCGGTAAATTCTGTTACAGTAAGATACAAAATCATCAGCGTAATCTATTATCTACCCTCCGATTGCTTAGGAAGACCGCCCTGACTCATGCTAGAGGCGGTTTTTTTCTGCCTACCAACTGAAAACTCTTGGCGGCACGGAAAGTATATTCTTCAAAAAGGGATCGGGTGTGTTTTCCGGGTTAAAGATCGAAATAACGCCGGAACCGAGGATCTAAATGGTTGGTTTTGCGCTGGTTACAAGGGAGACAGAGGGTGTGCAGATTGCTGATGTCATTGGAACCGCCACGAGAGAGCGGTATGATGTGGTCAATCGTGAGGTTTGCTTCTAGCGCCATTTTGCCACAACTTTGGCACTGATAGCGATCGCGCTCAAACACATACTTCCTGACTTCTGGCGGGATGCGAATTCTGGGCGTTTTAGTCATAAAATGCTCTTGTAAACACGATCCCACGCTGCAATGAATCCAGACAATCAAACAACTACAGGTGCTGATGCGATTGATGTAGCGATCGCGCAGGGAATTGATTTTGACGGTTCCCCGATTCCAACACCCAAACTAGAATTATACACAAAAGTAATGGGGCTGGAAGCTGGGCGGCAGCGCAGCGGCGTATCCAATACCATGCGTTCTAGAATTGTTCGCATCGGTGCTAAGCATATTCCCCAGGAAGAACTCAACCAGATGCTAATCGACGCCGACTTTGCGCCGCTGAAAGAAAAAGAAATCGCTTTTTACTATAGCGGTAAATAGGATCAGCAACTGTAATCTTTATCCCCTGGAGGAATGCAACTCCAGGGGGTTTTGTTTAGGAATTTGATACACAAGGATAGCTGCCATCAAATACAAGCGATTACTATTTTCGACGATCATCCTGATGAAGAACGGTTTGTCACAATTGGCATGAATGGTTTAGGACAAATTCTCGTCGTGGTTTACACATATCGGGAGGAAAAAATTCCGATTATCTCAGCACGTAAAACAACCAAAAGTAAACGTAAAATGTACGAGGAATAAATGATGAAACCAGAGTACGATTTCAGCCAAGGCAAGCAGGGTGCCATCGATCCAACTTCACCTGGCAAAACCCGCATTACCATTCGACTTGATGATGACATTCTAGAATGGTTCCGCAGCCAAGTACACGCAGTAGGTGGAGGAAATTATCAAAGTTTGATTAATAAAGCACTACGCGAATACATTCAGCACCGCGAAGAATCATTAGAACAAATTTTGCGCCGCGTGTTGCGAGAGGAGTTACACAACCTCCGATGAGACAAGCATTCATAGGTAGTGCTAAAATCCTGCTTCTCCCCCTGGAATTATATTCATCCAGGGTTTTTGCTGATGAATTATAGTGCTGTTTTCTTAGTTAATCATCTTACGAAGATCGTCAAGCGGCGACTCGGTTTGGGGGATTTCTAATTCATCAGGAATAAACTCTACATTTACTCTGATTCTAAATTTGCCTTTTTGCCAGCTTTTAGCACCCAACTTTAAAACTTCACAATCTACACCATTATTTAACCAAAATTTTGGATTTATTTGGATTCCGTTTTGCTGTAAAGCAACATATAAAATATCTGGTACATATCTTGGTTCTGTAAATGCAAGCTTCACTGCATACCTAATTTTACCTACCTTAAATAAAGTATCGTTGAATGACAAAACATCATCGTTACCACAGTTTTGCAGATATGAATTCTCTTCCATATCAATTTTCGTCCTTAAAGTTTTGTTTTGAACAATTCTTCAGTCGGCTTAAGCCGACTTTAGCTACTCGCTGTGGGAATTAATTCCCTGGCGGTTGATCGCCTTTCCTGCCATCCCGCCTTGAACTCAAGTTCAAGGCTAATAGCGAAAGTCCGTTGAAACGGACTAACAGATGTAATCTGAATATCCTGGCACAATTACCAAGATATCTATGCCTTAACTTTAAAGGTTCACAGCGTCTGTTACTTTAGATGAGTTAACAACATCGTTATCATTTGTACTGCCATTGAAAGTTTCTGGATTAGGCGAAACTGGGATAACGTCAGATTGAGCAATTACAGGCAGTTGACGATCATACAATCCTATCGCCTGCAAACAACCGTTGATACTTTCAACCGCAAAGTTGTAAGCAGCAATTTTTTGCTCAACTGTACTTTGGAGCCGACGATTATTAGCAATTTTCTCCTCAGCTTCTTGTTCTAGCGTTTGCTCTAAATAAGCACGAGCCTGAGTGTATTGCTGTAATATTTCATCAGCTTGATGCGCTGCCATTGGCAATAAATTAGTAGTGAGAGTTTGATTAACGGTTGCTGGAAAACCGCTACTAATTGTTGCTTTAACTTTTGGCTCAAAATCTAACTTCAACAACTGACGAATTGCCGGTTCTGCTGCTATCATGCTTTCACAACCGTAGCTTTGAGAAGTTTGCGATAAGGTTTGTCGGAATTGATAAATGGAAAATGTGTCTTCATCGTAAAACTTAGGACTTTCGCGGACATAACGATTGCATTCGTCACTCGCTGCATTCTTTAAAGCATGATGAATCTGTTTTTCTATCTCTTTTAACTTTTGCTCAATCCCGCCATCATTGCCTAGCAAACGATACAGTTGCCGATAGTATTCAGATTTCCGAACTCGTTCAATTAAACACTGGAATAGGTTGGTAACTACTTCCTGACAAGACTCTTTCAAGATATCCTCTAGTTGATTCGCCAAGTAATAAAGCGCCTCAACTAAAACGGCAATCAAAGGTGCTGTAGAATTGCGGGGATGGCTAAGGATGGCGCGACTATAAGCATCTGCAACCGAGAAAGTATCCAGCAACTCATCTAAACGACGAACCATCCGAGATTGTAGTTGGCGAAAATCTCCCTCGAAAGCACTAGATTGACCTGTCACAACCTGATTTAATTCTTCTGTGATATGTTGGTGAAATTCTTGACCAATTTGCTGTAACTGCTGGTTGAGGCGTTGTAATTCCTGCGTCTTCATTGCCTCAATTTCGCGGGGTTGGCTATCCAAATCGCGCAGTGCAGATTGGTAATATTTCTTTAGGCTAATGCACACGTCTTCGAGATCGTCAGCCAGATTTTTAAACAGTTGAGGACGCTTCTCTTTAGTCAGATAGTCGGTGATAGCAGTGCGAAATTCCTCAATCCCGCTATCTTTAATTAGCTGCTCTATGAGTGGCTTACCCCATTCGTTGAGAATCCGTACATAGTTTTGATTTGGTGATTCCCAACCACGAACTTCTGTCCGGAACTGAGTTGAAGACAGCTTGCCAGAGTTGGCACAGTAATTATTAAACTCGCTAACAAAGGGGTGAGGTTCTTCTGCACCTGCTAAGAAGGTATCTAACCCCCAGAGATTATTGCGATCGCCTGCAACTCTCAGCAGGCTACCATAAAATCCTAGTAACCCACTGGTTTTATAAAACCGGGTGGGAGGCTGAAACTGCGAACTAATCAAATTATCCAACCGTCGCCGCAGTTCTGGCTTGAACCAAGTGATATCAATGTAGTTGAAGACATAGAACACGCGATCGCGTATTCCCGGATTCCCCCGCATCGTTTCTAGGAGTTCCGTTTCTTCCTTCGTCATGTCCCCATCTTTGGCATACTTGAGGATGCAAGCCACGGCTGAGGTGTCGGGGTGCTTAATCTTGTCGTAAGTTAGCTGAGCATCTCGCTCAACTGGCGCATCAATCCCCGGCGTATCGACGATTATGTTGCCATCTTTCAAGAGGGGATGGTTGCAGTGATATTCAATCCGCTTCAAAACTGCACTATTTTTGCCGCGACGAGCGTAATCTGCTGCTTGTTGGAGATTGGAGAAGTTAAACTGCTCCATAGGATATGTAGCATTGCTGACAGTTTGGATGCGATCGCGATTTGCTACGAATCCCTCCAGCAACAACATCAGCGCATTCGCTTGTTTTGCTCTTTCTGATTTACTTTCTCCACCCTCGATCTCGATAATCGCTGTGCATCCATCGCGTAGCAATTGAATCACTTCAGGCTGATTAATATTACTAGCTGTCCCTAATCCCAGCAGCTGAGACAGCGCACTTGCCTGTTCCCGAATTTCCACCTCACTCAGAAATGTCAGCACCACTCGTTCTTTATCGGGTTCGGCATACTCGATATAACATTCCGTGCCTGTAGCGTGTCCCTCTGCACTGTAAAGCAATTCCCGCTCTAACAGAGCGTTAATTAGCATAGATTTACCCGCACTAAATGCCCCAGCAAACACAATCTCAAACTTAGGAGAAATCGCTTTACCAAGGGATGTCTGCACGGGTGTAACATCTTGCGATCGCAGAGACGGCTCCTGATGCAACAGTTGTAGTATAGTCTCGACCTGTTCTTTCAGATTTTGACACTGAGGTGGCAATTCAGGCACAGTTTGCATCCTATTAATATAAAGTAGAAGCCTTTACGCATATCTTAGGAATGGCAATTCATGACGGGTATCGTGGAATTACCGATATAATTAGTAATTAGCCCAGTAATACCAGTATATTTACCAGTCTTTAATTAATGAAAGTATTTGCTATTCGACTCAAGCCACAGCAAGATTTAAAACTAAGTTTACAAGATTTTGCAACTCAGCAAAATATTCAAGCTGGCTTTATCTTAACCGGAATTGGTAGTTTAAAAAAGGCAATTATTCGCTTGGCAAATCACAGGTATAGTACAGCTTTTAACGATAACTTTGAAATTCTTTCTCTCAATGGTACCCTGGCAACTACCGGCATCCACCTGCATATTGCGATCGCTAATAAGGAAGGCAAAACTATTGGTGGACATTTAATGGAAGGCTGTATTATCTATACAACCGCCGAAATTGTCATCGGAGCTAGCGAAGAATTCACTTTTTTAAGAACAATTGACGAGCAGACTGGATATAAAGAGTTAGAAATTTTATCAACTACCAGTTATTAAGCATCTGCTACTCAGCTTTAAGTTTTTTAACGCAAAGGAAGCAAAGGTTTACGCTTTCGGTACGCAAAGAATGGCTACCTCTATTCCTCTGCGTTTAAATTTTATTTTTAAATACTGGGTGAGCTATAACGTTTCTCATTTGGATGAAATACAGCAATTAGGGTTGTGAGTGAGTAGGGGCGAAGCATTCTTGTTTAAAATATTGGATTAACCGAGAGTTGAATGGCACTGACTTAAGCTGTAGGGAATGGTTGTAGCTTGCTTCCGCGTAGCGGTACGAAGGAAGCGGTACGATAGTGAAACCCAACTTCCTATAGAGGTTGCTGGGTTTCGTTCCAAGGGCCCAGCCTACGGAATTTTGGCTTATTTCAGTGCCATTCAACCGAGAGTTTATCTGCAAGAATGCGAAAGCCCTTACAGGTGTACCTCACCCAATTACTGATGACCTCATTGAAAATAAGTAGTTCTAGAGCTAAAGTTTTTCCTGACACCAAAGAATGCAAATAGGAAAAGGTTAAGGATGAATTAAGGCTTTAACAAATTTTGCTTGTTCGCCTGAGTCATCGAATAGACGCCGACTGAGTTTAAGTAGGAAATTAGAAGGTTTTTCCATCTGTAGATAGTAAATCTAACTGTCACATCCCCTTGAATTGAATGATGGGAGGGCGTTAAAACTAAGTTTATAGTTAGGAAAGTCAGATTACAGAGCGGATTGTAATTGAGGGTTATGGTTTCAGATAAATTTCGCCGTCAGTTACGTCAGGAAGCAAATCTTTGGCGAACTGAGGGGCTGATTGATGCTCAACTATACGAACAGTTATCAGAGCGTTATCAATTTAATAGCCTGGAGACTGCTGCCCGCGATCGCTTTGTGATGATCTTGTTAGGCTTGGGGAGTATCCTCATCGGGTTGGGGACAATTAGTTTTGTGGCTGCGAACTGGCAGGAGTTGCCGCGAAATGGCAAGGTGACGCTGCTACTGAGTTTGTTTATCGGGGTAAATACTGCTGGTTTTTATCTGTGGCGGCGTCCGAATGGGGCGCAACAGCGTCTCGGTCATGGATTCTTGCTGTTAGGAGCAATAATTTTAGGGGCGAATATGGGGCTGATGGGTCAGATGTTTCACATCAGTAGCTCCTTCTATGAGTTATTACTAGCTTGGGGAGTAGGTGTGCTAGCAATGGCTTACAGCCTGCGTTTGACTTCCTTGAGCGTGCTGGCGATTATCATTATCGGGTTGGGTTACTGGAGTTTTTGGTGGAACTGGGAAGGAGCAAGCTGGTCAAATTCCTACTATTATGAGGAGTTTTCTTGGTCATCCCAGATGGGACAACATATGCCGCTGTTGGCAAGCTTGATGTTTGTGCCGCTGGCATACTGGTGTCGTTCGCGGGTTATTTTTGGACTGGGAGCGATCGCAGTCATTTCTTCCTTGGAAGCCAACCTCCGACCGCTCAGCTTAGGACTATTTAATCTATTTTCCCTGAAATCTACAGGTTTAGTATTAGCGATCGCGTTGGCACTGCCCCCCGCGCTGTTGTGGGGCTATGATGACTCCCTGTGGGTCTACAGTGACTTAAATCGGGTTCCAAAGCCAAACCACCAAATCCCCCCAGCCGCCTCTTGGCAAGGGGGAAGCTGGGGAGGTTCCTTTAGACCCCTCGCCCGTCGTTTGGCGCTGGTATTCCTAGGCGTCGTACTTTATCTGTCGTCCTCGCTTTGGTTCTGGGGTGTTTTATTCAAAATGTCTTCTGCGGAGCAATCCGCGAGAGTCACCTGGTTTCCCCTCGTGGATGTATTGATTTTGAGTGGTTTGGCAATCTTTGCGTGGTTGCGTCTGGTGTGGCTTTCCAGAAGCCCTCGCACTCGTCGGGAGGAAATTCTGACCACAATTGCCATCGGTGTCTTCATCTGCTTCATGGCGGGGATACCTGTTTGGCATCTCACCGTCCAGCCAATTCCCCTGCTTGCCACTTTTATTGGCAATGTGCTGTTGTTCTTGTTGGCGGCGGGGTTGATGCGCGAAGGGCTAGCACAAGCAGAACGCAGCGCCTTCTGGGGGGGCATGATGCTATTAATTCTGCGAATTCTGACCTGGTTTGTGCTGTCTGCGACGGGATTAGTCTTCAAATCCCTGCTGTTTATTCTGTGCGGTGTCACGGCGATCGCTATCGGGCTTTGGTTCGAGCGCTATGTCCGCACGCTGGAAATTAAAAATTGAATCAGAGGATTTTTAATGAGCCAAACTTCTCAATCATCTTCAATAGATTCTACACTCATAGAGCAGCATCGACTTCCAAAGCGATTGCCTGCCTGGAGACTCTGGGTGCCTCTCCTGTTGCAAACGGCGATTGTTCTTGCCGCACCTGCCCAGCCACTTTATACTACCCTCACAGGGAAAACGGTCGTTCTCAAGACGGTTCCCGTAGACCCTTACGACTTCTTGCGTGGCTATTCGCAGACGCTAAGCTATAACATCTCTCGTCAAGAGAATTTGCGATCGCTTCCGGGTTGGAAAGCGTTAGTGAAACAACACCTCGAAGCAAAAGCGACCGATTTGCCGCCGTCCGTACCGCCCTTAAATTCTTTACCGACCGGAATTCGCTTCTACGTGATTTTAGCAGCGCCTGCTGCTGCTAAAACCAATTCTCCCCAAGCTTGGAAACCCGTGCGGGTAAGTAGCAAGATGCCCAAATCTTTGCCTGCGAATCAGATAGCTTTAAAGGGCAAATCTAGCGGTAACTCCATCGATTACGGCTTAGAAAGCTACTATATGCCAGAAGCACAGCGGGATGAAATTAACCAGGATATTAATCAAGCCCAATGGGGCAGAAAACGGCAAGCAATCGTGGTGGAAGCGAAGGTGGATGCCCAAGGTCGTGCAGTACCGATTAGCTTCTGGGTAAGCGATCGCCATTATCAATTTTAAGTAAGCGAATGAAAGTATGGCTAATTGTTCGATATCTCTTATCAATTAGCGATACTTCCATTACCAAGAACAAACTTCCTAATTTTCTTGCCGCTTTAGCTGCAAAGTAGCACCCAGTGCTGCTCCTGCTCCTGCTATCAAACCCATACACATTCCTTGAATTGTTCGGCTCGTGGGGTCTTGCATCAAGCATTCATTGGTAGGAGTTGTGGCTTGCAGACACTGATGACTATCTATCCAATTGGAGACGCCTCCCACAAGGATGCCAGCAGCACTACAAGAAACCAAGAGCAGGACAAAGCGGTTAGATTTTCTATCCATAGATAGATGCTTTTAATTTTTTGGTAGGCTATTTCGTTCAGTCTACTCTACCTATCGGCAGACTGTTACCGTATATTCCACATTTTCAACTACCTATTCCGGACGTTGCACTAATCAATTCGCAAATTATAAGGCAAACGGGCGTAGATACCTCTGGGATCGTTCATTGTTTTGAGAGTTGTCAATTCCTCTTGTAACTTGAGGAGTTCTGCACTCAGCAGATCGGCTGGTTTCTTGATTTGGGCATTTTCGCCACCCGCAAACTGTTTCAAAATGCGTTGTTCCAGACTGCGAACTTTGGGGTACTCTTCCAGCTCCCAATTTTCACCCAGTTTAGCGGTAACGGCAGCAGATTTGATCGCATCATCAATGCCGCCAATCTCATCAACCAGTCCCAGTTGCTTGGCATCTTGACCCGACCACACTCGTCCTTGGGCAATCTCAGCGACTTTCTGCTTTGAGAGTTTTCGAGAATCCGCAACTTTGGTGAGGAACTGACCGTAAATCTGGTTGACAAATCGCTGATAAATCGCTAACTCTTGAGGCGTTTTGGGACGAGAAACCGTGTTGCTGTCAGCAAATTTGGAAGTTTTGACGACATCCCAGGTGATGCCATTATTATTAGCCAGCTTTTGGAAATTGAGCAGCATCCCAAATACCCCAATCGAGCCAGTGATGGTATTTGGTTCGGCGTAAATCTGGTTGGCATAGGTAGAAATCCAGTAGCCACCGGATGCTGCCACATCGCCCATAGAAACGATGACTGGCTTCACCTGACGAGTGAGCCGCACCTCTCGCTGAATCACCTCAGACGCCGAGGCGCTGCCGCCGGGACTATTCACCCGCAGCACGACTGCCTTCACATCTTTATCGAGTCGCAGCCGTCGCAGCTGTCTGGCAAAGCGATCGCCTCCCACTTGCCGGGAGCCACCTTCGCCGTCCACTATTTCACCTTCGGCGTAAAGTAGGGCAATTTTGTTGTCAGAAGTGCGATTTTTACCCTCAGTTTGAGTTGCTTTGGCGTAAGTGGCGAGGCTAATTTGACGAAATGATTTATTCTCTTCTGTCCTGCCAGTCAGTTGTTTCAGGTCTGCCACCACCTGATCTAGATACGCCACCCGATCCACAAAGCCGCGCTTTTTAGCATCTGGTGCGGTTAACACCCCTTGAGTATCTGCGATCGCCTGTAGCTGTTTCGGGTTTAATTTTCGACTCTGGCTCACCGTTGTCAGAAAGTCTCCCCACAAATCTCCCAACAAATTCTGAGTTTGTTGTCGGTTCTCTGGACTCAGTTTAGTGAGTACATACGGTTCTACCGCTGACTTATATTTCCCCACCCGGATGACCTGAACCCCAACCCCGTATTTCTGCAAGGCTCCTGTCAGGAACATAGATTCAGAACGCAGACCGTTCATTTCGATTGTCCCCAGCGGGTTCATCACAATGGTGTCTGCCACTGAGCTTAAATAATATTCCCGTTTCCCCAAATCCATGTTGTAGGCAACAATCTTTTTCCCAGACTTGCGGAATTTCTCCAGCGCCGAACGCATTTCCCTCAGCGTGGCAAAGCCGGTGCTAGAACTAGAGGAACCGCTGCCGTCTAAATATACGCCCACAATCCGCTTATCCTTGGTTGCCTGCTCAATGGCATCCAAAACCGTTCGCAGCCGCACGCTATTATTTTCCTCACCAGATAAAGCTTCGCCGATTGCCTCGCTGGTGCTGGATATCGGATCGCTATCGGTAATCGTCAACGACTGATCGATCACCAGTACCGATTTATCCTCAACTTTCGGTCCTGTATCTTTAGATGCCACCGCAATCAATAACAAGATTAGCCCGGTCGTTCCCAAACCAAAAAATAGGATGAGTCCGAATAGGCTTCCAAGCAAGCTAGCAAAGGTTTGTTTTAGGAAACTACGCATTAGGCTGGGGTTAGGGTAATGGGGAAAAAGGTAATGGGTAAAAGTTTTGAGTTTTGAATTCACTCATGACTTTCCCATTCCCAACACATTTATCGTAATGGTTGCAAAGCGCCAGACTGTTTCAGAGCAGACAAAGTGGGATTGCCGGTGCAGAATAATACAGTGGTGATTTCAGCGACTAACACTTCAACTAAAGCATCAAGAGCGTCTTCCGATTCCACGGCTGCTTGGAGAAAGGGCCACGCCAGACCCGCGAGATCGGCTCCAAGCGCGATCGCTTTTGCCACTTCTAGACCGTTGCGTAATCCCCCGGAAGCAATCAAGGGAATATTTGGGGCAATGGCTCGAATACTGGTAATGCATTCTGCTGTGGGCAAACCCCAATCAGCAAATGTTAATCCTAAACGGCGCTGTTGGGCATTTTCAGCCCGTTCACTCTCCACCTTTGCCCATGATGTCCCACCGGCACCGGCAACGTCAATGGCGCTCACACCCGCATCAATCAACTTCTGCGCGATCGCAGCTGAGATGCCATTTCCCACCTCTTTGACAATCACTGGTACTGGTAACTTATGGCATAAAATTTTAATTTTGTCAAGCAAGCCTCGAAAATTGGTGTCGCCTCTGGGTTGAATGCACTCTTGCAAGGCATTGAGATGCAAAATCAGGGCGTCTGCCTCTAGCAAGTCAATTGAGCGCAGACACTCATCAATGCCGTATGTATAGTTAAGTTGCACCGCGCCCAAGTTAGCAAATAGGGCAATATCGGGAGCAAGCGATCGCACGGCGAAAGTTGAAGCAACCTGGGGATTCTCTACCGCCACCCGCTGGGAACCCACGCCCATCGCCAGTTTATAGCGTTGCGCCGCAGCGGCTAGACGATAATTAATCGTCTTCGCCAGTTCCGTTCCCCCCGTCATCGAAGAAATCAGCAAAGGCGCACCAAGCTGTTTTCCCAAAAATGTTGTTGATATATCAACTTCACTTTGATCTAACTCCGGCAAACAACAGTGAGTAAAGCGGTAGCCTTCCAACCCATTCGTCGTGGAGTGAAATTGTACATCCTCATCGAGACAAATTCTTAGATGATCTGCCTTTCGCGTCTGAGTTTCTCTGGTAACGGCGGGTTGATTAATCAATCTACTATCTCCAACGTTCTGCATAGACAGTGCCTGACAAATCTGCAAGAGACTGGTTTATTAACAATTTCGATTCTCCCACCAACACACCAGGGAGACTGGGCAATGTTCTAGACGTGTGGAAATGAGAGAATGAGAGGAGTTGTCTTTCCTGTCCTGACCAATGATATTAGAACCTGTGTTGTGTCCCGATTGTAGCAGTGATGATGTGGTGAGACACGGTCGCTC
>NZ_JBYCCT010000082.1:50315-64985 GCF_057473865.1 Coleofasciculus sp. H7-1 | reverse complement strand
CCATACATTCGTTTAAAATCAGATGGTGAATTTTCCAACGCTTGTTTATATTTCATTTTGCCGTCTATAATTATTAATTATTTCTCCCTCTGTTTAGCTTATTTTTTCTAATTCCGCAAGAGGTCTATCCAATGCTGGGAGGGTGTTTTAACCCTAACAGCCACAGTTGAGGTAAACCTATGCTCATCCTACCGAAATCAGGGAGTGCGATCGCGCTTACTTCAGGGACTTGCACTCTGTTATTTTTGGAGAAGCCCAAAGGTGGCGATCGCAAATCATGCGACACCGTGATCAAAAAGTCATCTTTGAGTTGATTAAGGTTTTCCAGTTCCTTGATCTGGCGATCGCATATCTTATCCATCAGACGTTTTGGTTGTGAATGATCACTAAAAATCAACAAGTTTCTCTAAATGATTTGTGGGAATCGGCATCGATTGATGATATGGTTTTCTATCCTGAATTACTAATCGATCTTCCCGATCTAACCCGTCGCTATCTGGAACACGCGATCGCCCCCGGTACACCACTTGCCTCAGCCGTTAGATTGTGGATGCACGGCGAAATTAAAATTGGAAAAAAATGGCATTCCTTTAAGGGAGAGGAAGTGATTTGCTGGAATCGGGGCATGATCTGGCAGGCTAAAACTTGGATGCAGGGCTTACCAATTTGGGGAGCCGATCGCATCGTCGATGGTGTCGGTGAGATGCAGTGGAAAATCCTGGGACTGTTTCCGGTGATGCAGGCATCAGGCGATGATCTCACGCGATCTGGTGTAGGTCGAGTTCAAACAGAGTTGGTGTGGCTGCCTTCTGTCCTCTGTAGCCCTAATGTATTGTGGACGGAGTTAGGCGCATCGGCAGTACAGGCTCACTTCACCGCTTTCAAAGAACCTGCTAAATTCACTTTGACAGTTAATAATCGAGGAATGTTGGAGCGAGTCAAAATCGATCGCTGGGGCAATCCAGAAGGTGAAGCGTTTCACTACGTTGATTTTGGGGGAATTGTCGAGGAAAGCAGCACCTTTGGCGGCTACACGATTCCGACTCGCCTTCGCGTTGGCTGGTATTTTGGGAGCGATCGCTTTGAGTCAGACGGTGAATTCTTTCGCTGCACGATCGATAAGGCTATCTACCGATAAAAGGCGAGTGCTCAAACAACCTCATCACGAGCAGCAGGAGGGCAACTACCAGCAAGCTACCATAGAGCATGAAAATGCGATCGGCGAACCACTTTGGCAGGCAGAAAATGTCGATGACTTGACCGTGATACGATTCTAAGCTTTCAGTGTAAGTCGTCAGGGGACACGTCCAATTGTTTGACAGGAGAACGATGCCTTCGATCGCGAACAAAGCGACTGCAATCCATGTGAGAGTCGAGATCTTGTCAAGAATAACCTCATATAGTAGAACTGCCATGATTACATTGAAGAATACGAAGATCGCAGTATGAACGAATCTGATGAATGTGATTGAGCGCAGCATTAAATCTTTGACTCCACAAGACTTTACCTTCCAATACACGCATTTTAGGCAGCTACACGATCCCGCCTCGCCTCCTCCTCGGCTGGGTTTTCGGGAGTGAACGTTTTGAGTCAGAAGGCGAATTCTTCCGCTGCACGATCGACAAGGCTGTTTATCGATGAGAGTCGATCGAGATGTAACAATATATTATGATATGAAGACTTTCAGCTTAACCTTTTAGCTTAACAATCACAGAATGGTTCAGAAGATGAAAAATTTAGAATTTTTCTTTTTTCCCAGTTATTTTATTCCTACTTTAGGTCGTGGCGGAACAGAACGTTGGATCGCGCATCCCCTAGCATCTTGGCTAACAGGCTTTGGTGGATATTTGCTTGGCATGAGGACAACTACATTGCACAGCTAGAAGCTAATTTTTTGGAAGCATAGCTGAAAGAATTATGGAATTTATTGTGAAGCAAAGCAAAATGATGTTTATCCGAACGTGGCGATTCATAACACTGATGCTGACTTCGCTAAGTCTCAGCCCGTCTATGGCACATTTGCTGGAATTGCCGCAAAAAATGCAGTTTGACCAGCAACTTTGGGTTAGAGTGACGGTTGTTGAAAATCTTTATCGGTTGTTTGGCTCAGTCGGCGCATTTTTTGAAATTACAGCGATTCTGACGGCAATTGTGCTAGTTTTTCTTGTTCGTAGACGCGGGTCAACTTTTTACTGGACGTTGGGCGGAGCAATTCTATTGGTGCTGGCGTTTGTGAGTTGGATAATGTTTGTCGCACCAATGAACGCTGAATTCGCCAAATGGTTGGTGAATCCTGTTCCAGCAGATTGGATGCGGTATCGCGATCGATGGGAGTATGCACACGCAGTAAACGCCTTGATCAAAATCATTGGGCTAAGTTTTCTCGTGATTTCTGTACTTGTTGAAACACCGAAAAAGAGAGCGATTCATTCTGATCAGGAGTAAGGCTTATTTAGATGAACGAGCTGGATTGAATTCGGGCGTGAAGTCATCAAACAGCTTAATGTTTTTAGTAAACCAGAAATCCCAAAATGGTTCGGTATGTAGAAATACAGTGTAATTTTAGCTAAATATAAAATGACGTAATTCTGGAGTATTAGAGCTGAATAAAATAATCTTAGAAGCCGAAAATGCAGTCTTACTCATGTTCATTATATGGCGAATTATGCTTTATCAAAATCAACAAAATCTAACCCAATGAACAAACTTTTCCGCTTGATTTTGATATTGCTGAGTGCGTTGATTGCGATCGCAATCAACCTCAATGGCAGTGCAAACCAACTGGACTTGGATGATAGGATCGATCGCTTCATCACAACTCAAATGAAGACTCATCACATTCCTGGTTTGGCACTCGCCATTACTCACAATAACCAAGTGTTGCACGTTAAGGGATACAGTACAGCAAATAACGATCGCCCTGTTACAGCACAGACCCAATTCTTGATTGCTTCGTTGAGCAAATCGTTTACCGCAATTGCAGTGATGCAGTTGGTCGAAGCGGGACAAATTAATCTAGATTCACCCGTGCAAACTTATTTACCAGAATTCACCCTGAGTGATCCAGCGTTCGCGCAGCGTCCGCTTGGCGGAATCGCTGCCAAAATAACCATTCGTCATCTCCTCAATCAAGTGAGTGGTTTATCTGATTTAGGCTTTCCTGAGTTGCAGCTTTCTCAAGCAACAACAGTTGGCGAGCGTGTTACTAGCCTCAGTCGAGCAAGTCCCGTTGCGTTACCCGGCGCTCAGTTTCACTATTTCAATCCCAATTACGAAGTATTGGCGCGAGTGGTTGAAGTGGTGAGTCAACAGCCATTCTCAGCCTACTTACAAACGCATATTTTTACACCTCTTCAGATGTCGCGGACGCTCAATGCAACTACAAGTGCTAACGCATTCCAAGGTGCTACCAACATGGCACAAGGACATCTGATGGGATTTGGACTTCCCTTCGCATATCCAGAAATGTCTGGTTATCTGAGCGGCAGTAGCGGGATCATTTCAACCGCAGAGGACATGGCAAATTATCTAATTTTCCAAACCAACAGTGGACAATTTAAAGAAACAAAATTGCTTTCTGAAAGTAGTGTGGCGCTGATGCACACTCCACCCAAAACCATCGGTAGTTCCTATGGCATGGGTTGGTTTAAGGGCAGCGAGAATGGTGAACCAGCGATCGAACACAATGGAATTTTGTCTACGTTCTATACGGATGTTGTGCTGTTGCCCAAGGAAAAGTATGGAATTGCGGTATTTTACAACATCAGTGCGTCGCCGTTAATTGCAATGGCATTTCCGCAAATCAAAACTGGACTGATTCAATTACTAAAGGATGAGCAGCCTGCCACAGGTGGGTTCTCAATAACCTTGTGGGGTATAGCGATCGCACTGTTGATGTTTATAGGTGTAATGCTGGCAATCCGCAGTTTGCTTTACTTACCGCAATGGAGACAGGCGATTCGTAGAATTCCATTGTGGCGGGTCGGGTTAGGGATTGGCTGCACATTCTTGCCAGCGTTTTTCCTACTCGTATTGCCTTGGCTATTCGCATTGGTGTCCGATCGATTCTTTGGATATGTACTTCTGTTTCGATCTATGCTCGATCTGATGCTTTGGCTGAGTGTGTGTGCGGTTTTGGGCGTAGTGAATGGAATTGCACGTTTGATACTTCTGGCGCGTTCTAATGGATTGGATGCGGTATCGTGACCAATGGGAGTATGCACACGCAGTAAACGCCGTTATTAAAATCATTGGGCTTGGTTTGCTCACGATTTCTGTGCTTGTTGAAACGCCGAAAAAGAGTGCGATCCGTTCTGAGCAAGAGTGAGGCTCTTTTAGATAGATGATCTTTGAGTAGCGATCGCAGCCTAACAGGTTGATGAAGCGGACGAGCGACAAGACTATCTATCGATGAAAATCGAGCGATAGAACAATCTAATCACGAGCAGCAGATCGTATCCAACTCTCCAAGTTTCCGCCCCTTAAAACCGGACTGACAAACAGAGTTGCAAGACTAAGAAACGAGTAAACAATCGTCTCTAAGGCCATAAAGATTGAATGAAAGTTAGGTGGTTGCTTTCATCCAGTTGCCACCCGTTATTGCTCATCTGTTGACATCCGTTGCACTCAACGATGTATATCTATATCGAGCTAATGTTTCTGAACCCCATAAAAATGTGACTATCGCAGCCGCGATCGCAAGGATGATAAATGTAATAAAGGGATCGTAACCTGAACCGTAATTGGGATATATGAAGACGCTTACGTTCATCATGGTGTGAAATAAGATCGCGGCAAATACACTTTTCCCTGTGTTGTTATAGAGCCAGACAATCAGAATCCGCGTAACAACCGTAGCTGCACATTGCCATGCCACCCATTCTGAGCTGGGATTAACCTGAAACCACGGCACAATGTGGTTAGAGTCGAGGGAATAATTACTCATTCCCCCTCTCCTTGAAAACCGGACTTGTGACTTTCACCACATCCGGCTCCTCAATGACTTGGCTCTTGTTATGAGTACCTTTGGCACTAGAATGGATTGTCATCCCAATTCTCCAAACAGACATCTCTGTCAGTTGCCGATTTCGAGTCGTGGCAATGGCGGTGTAGGAGTTGCAGATTACTGTATACATCCTTACCGCCTCTAGAGGTAGGGATAACATGGTCAACCTCCCACGTATCGCCGTATCTGAAATTCAGTTCGCAGAGTTCACACTTCCCAGCCTGCCTTTTTGTACAGTGCCAAATTAAATGACATCGGGACAAATTCGTGTCATCAAGCCAGTTTCTTCGCTGCACGCTTCCAAGCATTGAGGTTGATGCAAGGCAAGTCCACTCCCTGTCCATACTCGAAGCTAAACGTTAGCACAGACAAGCTTCACACCCTCAATGACATCAATTTGGCACCACGACAAATAAAAAGTCACTGTACATCGGCAAATATTGCTCTGTCTGCCATTGATGCAGCTGTTCTTCACCTAGTCTAGGCAACCAGTGCGCTAGAAACTCAAAAGCTGGAGCTAGCAGCACTAACCGCTGAACCTGCGGGTATTTTTCTCCCACCCAAGCCGCTCTTAAACCCCCCAAACTGGAGCCTATGACAATTACTGGCATCGGGTTTGGGGGAAATTCAGCGGCGATTTGTTTTATTTGCCGCGTTATCGTCAGATGGGAAAAGTCACCTTGGTTGAGATCGGGGATTTTCAGGGAAGATAAGCGATCGCGCAGATAGATCGCCTTCGCTGACTGGGGACTAGAGGCAAATCCATGCAGATAAATATAATCAAACATCCAATTTAGCAGTAGTTTCCGGGGTATCAACCGCTAAAAATTTTGCTCCGGCAAACCTTGAGATCCTTGTCCTCTGTTTTTCCCCGCCCGTTCCCCCTTTTGTTGCCGTCGCTGTTGCATCAGTTGGGCAAACTTGGCGCGTTGCTCTAGAGTCATAACTTCTCGCATTTCTAACATACTCTCAAACCGCAACTTTTGTAGCTGCTGCTGCAACTCTTCAACTTGCTGATTTTTAGAGCGAATTTGGCTAGCGGAAGCTGTACTGTTCATCAGTGTAGCTAGCTCTTGCCGAGCTTGACGTAGAGCTTGCTGGCGCGGCGCTATCTGGTTTCTATATTTCTGCCGAATCGCCTGCATTTGCTGCATTTGCTGTTGGGTAAGATTGAGTTGCTGAAGTAGTCCATCCTTGTTGCGCCTTTGAGGACGGGCACCCGGTGAATTTTGGGCAATTTGGGAAGATTGGGGATTAGGATCTGCAAGAGCAACAGCACTACCTACAGATAGTATGAAAACCGCTAAGAGAGAAATACGATGTAGGGACATGGAAACAATCTCCTTGGTTAGTGATAATTAGTAATTAGTAATTAAGTAGGCGGATGCAATTAAATTGAAGATTTTCGTAGGGAATGGTTGACGTAGGAAACCCAACACCTGCACGGGTTAGCTATCGCTAAACACTACTACAAATAATTAATCCTGCCTAATTAGTTAAAAAGTGATTAGTCATTAGTCAGTAGCAATAAGATCGTTAAGGACAACTGATGATTACCCATTCCCTATTCCCCTAAAAAAGCTAATTTTCTGAGAGCAACCAATCAGCTTCTGCATCTTGGCTGCTCGACAATGCAGGCGTTTCACCCACGACAACACTATCCCAGTTAGTCGCCAGAAACGCTTCCAGTTCGGCGGTGTTTGTGGATGCAGTCGATGCAGTGTTAGGCACCAGCACGCGGTATCCTGCCCAGGTAACTAGCAGACTAGCAACAATGGCAGAGGGTAAAATCCACATTTGTCGCCGCCATTGCCGCTGTGGAGGCGCAGATGCCACTGCTTGCATAATCTGACTCTCTAAATCGGGTGCAGATGGGGGAACATGACCCCGGTGTTGGTGCAGAAACTCTACCAGGCGTTTGTCATCATCGGGGAACTGAGTCATAGTTGGACTCCTTGTTGCTGGAGAAATTGCCTCATGGAGGTTCTAGCATGGAAGAGGCGAGATTTTACTGTGCCAACTGGAATTGACAAGATAGTTGCGATCGCTTTTTGCGGAACGTCCTCTAAGTCGTGCAGAACCAGTACGGCGCGATGCTCGAAACTTAGCTGTTGCAGTCCGCGCTGCACTAAATCTTCATAATGTAGGTGCATCAAATCGGGGGATTCCTGCTGACTTGGGAAGGCATTAGTGGCGCTTTGCTGTAAAGAGGCGAAATTTCGGGTTTCTAAAGCAAATTGCCGCCGCCGATCTGAAGCGACATTCCAGCTAATACGATAAAGCCAAGTCGAAAAATGGGCGGTTTCCCGCAATTTTGGTAATCCCTTCCAAGCGCGTAAGAATACTTCTTGCACCAAATCATCTAAGCATGAGGTACCGCAGAGTTGGTAAAGAGTTGATCTGACACGCTGCTGATGGCGCTGGTAGAGTTGCTGAAAGCTCTGCTTGTTGCCTTCTTGGCACCGCTTTACCAGGTAAGCATCGGTGCCGAGATCGGGTTTGTCGTTGGGTTGATCGCCCATTAGCGCATTGATTGTTACAGCTGGCACCGATTGGCTCTCTCTTCCCACTGTTTGATTTCTTATGATTTAGACTGGGCATCTGGGGAAAAGGTTCAAAGGCGAGTAGCGCATCTATTCATCTCACAATCTTCTCAACCAGTGACTCCCACCTAGGGCTGGGCTACACTTGAGCAAATCAAGCTAATAAGCCGGATTTGGCGATAACTAGAACCTTTACTCAGATTTATATTTTATGCCATTCAATATTGTTGGTGCTGTAGTCGGATTTGTTGCTAGTGCTGCTGGTAGAATTGCCTCAACATTTTTTAAAAACGTTGTCGGCGAGACATCTAATCTTCCTGCTAAAGTTCAGGAAGTTAGATTAGATCAGCGATCGCGTCAGGCAGAAATTGTGTACAGTGACTTTTTATTTGTCGTGGTGCCAAATTGATGTCATTGAGGGTGTGAAGCTTGTCTGTGCTAACGTTTAGCTTCGAGTATGGACAGGGAGTGGACTTGCCTTGCATCAACCTCAATGCTTGGAAGCGTGCAGCGAAGAAACTGGCTTGATGACACGAATTTGTCCCGATGTCATTTAATTTGGCACTGTACAGTTTTACCTGAAATTTGGGAATTGATAAAAGCTTTCTGCCAGTAATACCAGTTTGTTTAGCCGCGCCTTTAGGCGTTCCGCTTCAGTATAAAAAACTAAAACCCGCCTAAGCTACCGGCGGGTTCATGAACGAGCTATGAATGGTCAGGTTACTCAAACGAAAGAGGAAAATTTGAAGAAAAGTTAACGAAACCAAAAATTAACTCAACTAGGGTGGACTTAATTCGCAACAAACCTTTTCTAACTATCTGCATTCCCTACGCCGATTCAGGCAATGATTTAGATCCACGACCAACAGTTCAAATCAAAAAGAAGCGAATGAACTTCAGGGCGATCGCTACATTTATTAGAGAAATACAACCGAGATTCAGTGTTGCGTTGGATGAGAGCGGGAGACACAGGCTCGAATCCGAAACTTGGTATCGAAGGTTCTTACTTCGTTGTGCCTATATTTAAATTAGCACTTGATTCTCCAAACAAACTCGTTAGTTAAATTAAATTCATATCCCTTTATGTGTTGAAATGCTTTAAAAACGCTTGTTCATAAATGAAAGATTTGCGATATCCCCATAACAAAGCCCCCTCCAATATTGGGAGGGGGCTGGAAACTACCAAGTTTTAGTAGTTATTGACCTGTACTGCTTGACCCACCAGTGGTAGAACTGCTCCCCGGTGTAGTGCCGGTGGTGCCGTTGGTGCCGTTGGTGGTAGAACTGCTCCCCGGTGTAGTGCCGGTGGTGCCGTTGGTGGTAGAACTGCTCCCCGGTGTAGTGCCGGTGGTGCCGTTAGTGGTAGAACTGCTCCCCGGTGTAGTGCCAGTTGGATTTTGCGTGCCTGGGGTGGTGCCAGAAGTATTCGTTCGAGTTTGGTTCTGACGCACCGAAGGCGCGGTTTGAGTTGTACTAGGACTTGATTGAGTAGTGCCAGAACTATTCGTTCGAGTTGAGTTCGACGGTTGAGAAGGCGTTACGTTAATATTCGTCTCATTTCGAGTTGGTTGTTGCCCGGAACTCGGAGGAACTGTAATGTTGACATTTGGCGCTTTTTGAGCAGGCGGTGCGTTTTGTGGCTGAGGAACCTGAATCACCGTGGGAGCCTTTTCAATTGTTGTGTTTCTTTCGATGATTCTCTCTTGTGTGGGCTGTTGAGAAGCGCCCGATGAAGATGTATCTGGTGCAGTTGAGTTCGGTGCAACAGAAGCTGAAGGTGAAGGTGAAGGTACGGGAACCACCACAGGCGCAGGCGCAGTGTACTCTTCTACCTGCTGATTTCGCTGGTTGAGGAAGTAGAGGGCACCAAGGCTCAACCCTAGCAGAGAGGTGAGGGCAATCCCTATCAACAAGCCTCTGGCGGCATTATTATTATCGCGGATTTCTTGTCCGTCCTCGTTGACGCGGCGCTCAGAAACGCGACCGTGTACATAACCGTCTCGATAGGAGGTCACTTTGCCTGGGTCTACGGTGCCATTCGCGGGAACCGTGTTAGTTGGAGGAACCGGATTATGGGGGGGAACCGGATTATTTGGGTCTTGGGGAACTTCACGGTTATCGTTGTTGCGATTTTGTAGGTTAGACATGAGTATTACTACAACTCCTGAATGGTATAAAAGCAGAAAAGGATGTTTAAAACTGTTTATGGTCAGTAGATTTGAGCAACGCTCTCTCAACCGAGTCTAGCTAGGAACATCAGGAGCTTACCTGGCGCAAAGCTAGAAACATTGATGTCAATGTCCCCTGTCCTGCTTGTTGTTGAGGAGCTGGAACGAGTTCCTGAATGTTGTCTACAGTTCTTTCAAAGATGGTTGTCTTTTTCTCGGCGCTTTGAGAGGGACTGCCATCGGGAACAGGCACAGAGGGTAGAGAGGATTCATTTCGCTGAGCTACGAACAAGAGAGTCCCAACCAGGAAACTTACAATCGACGTGAAAGCAAGATTCATCAGCAAATTAGTCACGGCATTGGTATTCTCATCAACGATATAGCTCTGTTCCTGAAAACGACGCTCAGAATTTCGACCTTTAAGGTACTGATTCTGGTAGGAAACCCGCTCAGAATTGCCTCTGCCCTGATTGACCGATTTAGGCGTTTGATTGTTATCGGTTTTAGGGTGGTTGTACATGAGTGTTGATCGAACTCTTTGTGTCAATCAGGACACCGAGAAGACCCTGATTTTTTTTAGATGAATCGGCAACTACAAGCTAAGGAATTTATTTATTTACTTAGCTGTCTTGTCCTGTAAGCAATACGATATCCGTTAACCTTGTCTGAATCTATCTATCTGCGAATGGATTCTCTCCTCCACCCAAGGATTGAGATCGGAAAATCGAAAGAAAGAAGTCAGTGAAAATCAGCGCCAGCACACAACTGTTAAAAAAATGTAAAAAAACCGTTTTCATCAAGAAAACGGGTTAGTGTGATTTAATTCTTTGGGAATTACCGATTAATTAACGCAGCAAAAAGTTCCAAGTCGCTGGACCAACTACACCGTCAGCGTCTAGCTTAAATCTCTGTTGAGCGGCTTTTACAGCAGTTTGAGTCGTTGCACCAAAGACACCATTCACCGTTCCTTTGAAAAAGCCAAGAGTTTGCAGGCGCTGTTGCAATCTGGTAACGGCTGGACCTTGCGTTCCCAGCCTCAAAATAGGAAAATCGAGCTGTGTGGGCTGCTGTGGGTTCGTCCGTGGCTGGGAGTTGGAAGCAGAGGTTGCAGGACGGTTGGTGGTTCTGGCAGTCGTTGCCGAACGCTTGGGGGCTGGAACATTAACACTGGGACGGGGAGTTGCCGCCGGTCTAGGATTGGCAGCGGTGTTTGTCGTAGTTGGGACGGGAAAAGATGCTGCCCCGGTGGTGGAAATTGTTGAAGTTGAAGGAGAAGGGATAACCAATGGCGTCACTGCTGCTGTTGATTGCGATGGTGGGGCGACTGGAAATAAACGCTTCCAGGTTTCAGCACCCACGATCCCATCAGGTGCTAAACCAGCGGCTTGCTGAAAACGGGAAACTGCGATCGCGGTATTTTCCCCATACACCCCATTTACGTCGCCATTATAGTAACCCAATAGTTTGAGGGCTGCCTGAAGTTCGGATACCTCAGTCCCTTGGCTACCAGGTCGTAACGTTTGCCGGTTGACGGTTGCAAAAGGAAATGTCTGGGCGATTTCTTCGGCATCACCGGCGATCGCTACAAAAGGCAAAAGTAAAAAGGCAAAAGGCAAAAGAATGATTTTTTTCATTTTTACTTTTTCCTCTTAACTTTTTCTTTTTTTAAGTTTTAATGTTTAACTTTTCCGCTGGACCAACAAGCGATACGTAGGGTTCGGTGAAATACCGGCAAGCCACTTGTTTGGCGAACTCTGGGGTGACACTGGTAACTTTTTCCTGAAACTCGGTATCAAACTCAATTCCCAGCCCCAAAATTTCGTACCAGCCGAAAACTTGAGCCAGCTGAGCATTCGTTTGTTTGCCGAGAGCATATTGACCAAGCAGCTTGTTTTTGGCAGCTTGTAGCTCCCGATCGCTCAGTTGAGTCGTGCAAAGACGTTCCACTTCAGTTCGCAAACCTTCATAGGCGATCGCGGTGTTTTCCGGTGCCGTGCCCATATATACCACAAACTGAGATGTTTCTAACCGAGTCGGATAAAAAGCTGAGACATCGTAAGCCAATCCCCGCTTCTCGCGCAGTTCCACAAACAAGCGGCTAGAAAGACCGTTACCCAAGTAAGTATTGAGCAGTTTCAGGCAGGCGTAGTCGGTTTCTTGCACGGATGGCGCTACGTAACCCAGCATCACGATTGATTGCTGCGTATCTTGTGGGGTAGCGCAAGAGATGGGTTCAGGGGTGATTTGGGGCAGGCTTAGGGTAGGCAGAGGTGTGGTTCCACTCTGCCAATCTCCAAACACTTGATTAACCAAATCAACGGCGTCTTGGGGAGTCAGGCGACCGGCAAGACTGATAACCAGGTTGTCGGGGCGGAAATAAGTTTGATGGTATTGCTGGAGGTCAGCGCGGCTTAAACCAGAGACGGTGGCTTCGGTTCCCAGGCTGGAGAATCCGTAGGGATGATTCTGATACATGGCTTGCCGCAGCTGGTCGAAGGCGATGGTGAACGGCTGTTCCTGCTGGGAACGAATATCTTGCAATGCGAGACGCCGTTCCAGTTCCACCTCGGCTTCTGGAAAGCTGGGCCTTCGCAATAATTCCCCTGCCAGTTGCAACATCTCCGGAAAATCTGCGGATACTGTTTTGAGACTCAGCAAAAAATAATCCGCCGCTGCATCGGCACCGAGACTCGCTCCCACTGACTCCACTCGCTCGGCAATTTCCAGGGAAGAAAGCCGATCGGTACCTTTGGTGAGTACTGTGGATAGCAGGTGAGAAAGTCCAGCTTGTTCTCGTGGCTCCCACCGACCTCCCACCCGCGCAAAAATTCGACCAGCAATGATATCAGCCGCTGGATTTTCCACCGTAATTAATACGATGCCGTTGTCTAAAACACTGCGGTGGATAGTTGGGTTGGCGAGCGATCGCGTCACACTTTGAGTCATTCGTTGTGAGTCCTTAGTCATTGGTCATCGGTGATTAGTCATCGATCGTTAGTCGTAGGAACAACTTACTACTAACTATTGACGAGTGACTAATCACTCCTTTCCTCAAGCTAACAAGGTTTAAGGATTGTGACCGCATAGCGGTATGGGGAGAGATACTGCTGCGCTAGCTCCTGAAGTTCTGTGTTCTGAAAAGACTGAATTTTTTCTGGATAGGTCGTGGCTACTTCAGCCGCCGCAATGGTGTTGTAATACCCATACAAACCCGCTAGCTGGCTGGGTGCTTCTGTGGAAAAAGCATAGTCATTCGACAGCAGGCGTTTACCGCGAGACAGTTCTCCCTCCGAAACGGGTGTGTTTTGCAACTCGGAGATCGCATCACCAATTAGTGCCTCTACTCGATCTAGATTCTCTGGCGCGAGGCAGGCACTAATCGTAAACAAACTGGAATCCCGCTGTAGGGAGAAACTACTACTAATGTTCTGCACCAATTGCTGCTGTTCTCGCAAGTTCCCGATCAGCCGGGAAGATCGCCCCTCCGCCAAAAGTACGGAGATCAAGTCTAAGCCGTAGGCATTTCGCAACTGCTCCACACCCGGCCCCATCCATGCCATCATCAGACGAGCTTGTTCTAGCCTGGGTAAGTGGATTTCCTGACGCCGAATTTCTATCATCGGAGGTTCGGCTTCGGCTTCGGCTTCAGCCAGGGGACAATCCAGCGGCGGGGCGAAGTGCTGGAACGAGCGATTCACCAGTTCTAGTGCGGGTTCTTTCTCAACTCCCCCAACAATGACTACGGTCATGTTTTCCGGCTGGTAGTGGGAGCGATGGAAGCGACGCATCTCGTGGGGCGATCGCTCCATCAGATGTGCTTCTGTTCCTAAGATGGGACGCCCGTAAGGATGGCGCTGGTAAATGCTTTCTAAGAGCGCCTGGAATCCAATAAAGTCGGGATCGTCGTAACTCTGGCGGATTTCCTCCAAAACCACATCGCGTTCCCGGATAAATTCTTCTTCTGGGATCGCCGCGTTTAAGAGAATGTCTGCCAGGGCAGGCAAGGTATTTTCTAAATACTGAGCGGCTGTAACAATAAAGAAATGGGCGTAGTCGTGGCTGGTCGCCGCGTTCGTCATGCCGCCACTATTTTCAATCACTTGGTCAAATACACCGGGCGGCAGTCGGTCGGTGCCTTTGAAAATCATGTGTTCCAGAAAGTGAGCCATGCCCGACCACTCTTGTGTCTCAGCGATCGCTCCCGCCCGCACCCAAACATCCACCACAACCACCGGTGTCGCTGGGATGTGTTGATAAATCACTGTTAAGCCGTTGTCTAGCTTGAATACCTCAGCTGGAAATTTTGAAGTAGTATTTAATAGTTGCAACAAACTTTTTATTTTCTAACTGTAGTTAGATGCGAATTCAATTATCCTAGCGCCTAACGCTAAATAATTATCATTTGTCGATCCAAAGTTGGCAGCTTTGCATCCATTATTTAAGAAATACAATCAAAATTTTAAATTTTCAGCTACATAATATACAAAAATCCCCTTCTCTCTTGGACAAGGGGATTTTAATTCTATTAGGTTCACCGCAACGCCGTTTTACCTCAGTTTATGACCTGGATAAACCAGGTGGGCACCGCATGTCTGACTTAAAGTTTCCGGGTACTTGCCCGGTCTACTGCTGTCAGAGCTTTTTGGTTCCCGTTAGAACAAGGCAAGATCAAAAAACGTTATTGGCAGTCACCAACGTCGCAGCTTAACCTAAAAATTATTATAGCAGGGGAGCTGGGGAGTGGAAGAATCTCATTCAGTAATAGGACTGAGGTGAAAGAACTGAGGACTGAGGTGAAAGAACTGAGGACTGAGGTGAAAGGACTGAGGACTGAGGTGAAAGGACTGAGGACTGAGGTGAAAGGACTGAGGACTGAGGTGAAAGGACTGAGGACTGAGGTGAAAGGACTGAGGACTGAGGTGAAAGGACTGAGGACTGAGGTGAAAGGACTGA
>NZ_JBYCCT010000082.1:0-50219 GCF_057473865.1 Coleofasciculus sp. H7-1 | reverse complement strand
CTGAGGTGAAAGGACTGAGGTGAAAGGACTGAGGACTGAGGTGAAAGGACTGAGGACTGAGGTGAAAGGACTGAGGACTGAGGTGAAAGGACTGAGGACTGAGGTGAAAGGACTTAGGACTGAGGTGAAAGGACTGAGGACTGAGGTGAAAGGACTGAGGACTGAGGTGAAAGGACTGAGGACTGAGGTGAAAGGACTGAGGACTGAGGTGAAAGGACTGAGGACTGAGGAACCAGGCGTCTCAACTCAAAGTCGCACAGTAGAGGAATCCTCTTCTCTCAGTCCTCAGTCCTCAGTCCTCAGTCCTCAGTCCTCAGTCCTCAGTCCTCAGCCCTCAGTCCTCTTCCCTCTTCCCTCTTCCCTCAATCCTCTTTTGAATACCAGATAGATTCGATGGTTTGGGCGATCGCTTCTGCCTCAGAACGGTTGGCTGTTTCTAGTAAAACGGTGACGTGACCGAGTTTTCGACCGGGACGAGATTCGGTTTTGCCGTACCAGTGGACGTGAGCGTGAGACAACTCGGCTAGCTGTTGCCGTTTGGCAAGATAATCGCTTTGGGAATGCTCGTAACCGAGTAAATTTACCATAACGGCACCCGCACTTTTGAGGGTAGGATTGCCTAAAGGTAGACCGCTGACGGCTCTGAGTTGCTGTTCAAATTGGGAAGTTTCGCAGGCATCAAGGGTAAAGTGTCCGGAGTTGTGAGTGCGGGGGGCAATTTCATTGACCAACACTTTTCCGGCTGGGGTTAAAAATAGCTCAATGCCGAAGACGCCAACTGCTTGCAGGCTATCTAGAAGCGTATGAGCGATCGCTTTCACCTCTTGTTCCACCGTTGGCGTAATTGCCGCTGGCACCAAGACGCGCCGACACACTTGATCTTCCTGCTGAGTTTCTACTACAGGGTAAGTCACTATCTCACCAGCGGCAGAACGAGCGGCAATAATCGCTAATTCTCGTTCAAAAGGCACAAATTCTTCTAACAACACTGGCGCATATTTCAGTCGCTGCCAAGTTGACTCTAGGGCGTGACTATCTTTAATTATGAAAGTGCCTTGACCATCGTAGCCGCCGCGTCGGGCTTTTAGAACGACTGGAAAATCCAGGTTTTTGAGGTTCAAGGGGTGAGTGAATGATTTTGAAAGATTTACTTGATGATTTCCGGCTTCTCCTTCAAGCGTCATAAAACTGGGAGTTGGTAAGCCTATATCTTCTAAATAGCAGCGCTGATCGTATTTATCTAACAGCGGGGCTAATACTTCTAGACTAGGGCGAAAGCAGACGCCTTGCTGGACAAGTGAATCTAAAGCTTCCAGGTTAATAAATTCGTTTTCAAAAGTAATGACATCGCAGCGAGACGCTAACTCGGCTGTAGCAGCAGCATCATCAATGGGGGCAAAAATGGTGGAAGATGCGATCGCGCTTCCCGCACGCTTCGCTAACGCCACCGCCGGATCGTTCTGATTGGGCGTCTGCACCACCAATTCAATCCCCAACGCCTCCGCTGCACCTGCCATCATCCAGGCTAGCTGTCCCCCTCCAATCACCCCTACACGCTTCATCGACACCCCAAAGACTCACGAGTTGCTATACCAGTTTTAGAATTTACACCAGATGCTTTAATACAGAGTTCTTTTATTTGCGCCCCATCTAAAATTGCATCGGTGAAGTCGGCACCAGCGATATTTACACCGTCAAATATAGTACGCAACAGGATACTTTCCACCAAAACGGCATCGCTTAAATCCGCGCCGTTGAGTTTTACCTGATCGACCATTGCATTAGTTAAATCTGCTCCGTGTAAATTAGCATTTGTCATCACCGATGCACTAAAAATCGCCCCTTTTAAGTCCGCACCCTCAAAGTTAGCGAATTCCATGTTGGCGTTGGAAAACTCAGCCACCTGCAAAATTTGACCGGAGAAATCCTTGGCTTTCAGTTCGGCATTGCTATACGACAAGGGAGGCGGGTAGTTTCCTGCTTGTGCTGGGAATGCCCAGATGAAGAGAACGATTGTTAGTAGGAACGCAGCTAGTTGCCGAAAGGTCATAGAAAAGCGTTTCAAAACGCGCTATAGAGTTGGCTATCTTTTAGGTTAGTGTATTGTGGAATCCTTTACTGATGCGAACAAACCCTTAAAATTGTGAGTGAACGAGGTTTAACGAAAGCTTATGCCATACTTTTTGGTGACTTGGCTGGTTACAGCGATCGCGAATCATGATTACTGCATACATTGTCCCCGGTTTTGCCGTCACAAGTTTTGTGGCGGCGCTGCTTGCTGCGATTGTTTTGGGCTTAGTGAACGCAATTGTCAAACCCCTTTTGGTAATTTTGACATTGCCGCTGACGCTGGTGACGCTAGGTTTGTTTCTGTTTGTGATTAACGCCATCACAATTTTGATTGCTGGGGCGATTACTCCCGGTTTTAGTGTCGCTGGTTTCGTGCCTGCTTTGATAGGTTCAATCGTTCTGACTCTGGTGGCTAGTGGGCTAAACTTTTTGTTCAACAGAGACGCTGAATAAATTAACGGATTTCGGCGTCAAAACCTAAGTAGCCGCGTGGGGTAATCATCCAATCGGCGTGGGTGCGAGTAGTGCTATTGCCAATCAGTACCGTTGTCAGCATATCGATCGGAGTATCGAGTAATTTGTCAAGTGTAATCAGAGTAATTTGTTCGTCTTCTCGATAAGCTGATTTTACGATCGCTACCGGCGTGTGGCGATCGCGGTATTGCAGAAAGATAGTTTGGGCGATCGCTATCTGTTTGGTTCGAGTTTGCGATCGCGGATTATAAAGTGCGGTGACAAAATCTGCTTGCGCGGCGGCACTCAGGCGCTTTTCAATCACCTCCCAGGGGGTCAGCAAGTCGCTCAAACTAATCGCGCAGAAGTCGTGCATCAAAGGCGCACCCACCCGCGACGCAGCGGCTTGTAGGGCGGTAATTCCCGGAAACACCTGCACCCCTGGCGTTTTGCCATCCCAGCCTTTGGCTTGGAGTTCTTCCATGACTAACCCAGCCATGCCGTAGATGCCGCAATCTCCAGAAGAAACAACCGCTACGGTTAATCCCCAATTAGCTAATTCTATGGCTCGTTCTGCCCGTTGACGTTCTTGGGTAATCGGTAACGCTTCTACAATCTGTCCGGGACGCAGCAAAGGAGAAATGAGATCGATATAGAGAGAGTAACCAATGATGGCGTCAGCGCAGGATACAGCAGTTTGAGCCGCTGGGGTCATTTGGTCTAATTTTCCAGGTCCCGTACCAACTAGCAATAAACAGCCCGTGCGACCCGTATATTCTAGTTCGGATTGAGCGATCGCTACCGTCACTGCCCCTGGTTGCCCTTCTAATTTAAAAACTTGTTTTGCCACCCGTAGTAGCACCCCTTGTGGGTGCCCTACACCTTCATAGAGGGTAGGTACAAGACCTGCCTCTAGGTGCCCTACACCTTCATAGAGGGCAGGTACAAGACCTGCCCCTAGGTGCCCTACACCTTCATAGAGGGCAGGTACAAGACCTGCCCCTAGGTGCCCTACACCTTCATGGAGGGCAGGTACAAGACCTGCCCCTACAATTGCTGCGGCTTCTGCTACGCTGGGCGTTCCGACTTCTGCTTCGACAACCGCTGAGGGAGTGGGGACGCTAACGGAACGGAGGATATCAGCCGAGAAAGTTCGCAAAGGCAAGTGGCGATCGCGGCATAATTCCACTAACCCAATTTCCGAAGCTTTAATATCGATGGTGGCAATCCCGGCGATCGCTTCTTCCGCTAGGTGATTTTTCTCAAACACCTGCCCAATCGCTGTTTCTATCAACTCTTTCGATGTTCCTCGTTCGCAGCCGATTCCCACCCACAAGACTCTAGGATGCCACTGGACTTTTGGCAGCTCTGATTCTGAGGAAAATCGTCGCCGGGTGGGGCTAATCCAAATCCTCGCCGGGGATGATTTTGGACGATCGGGTTCCTGGTTAGATTGAACAATCTCTGATTGGCTGGCGGTAGATTCCGGAAACCCAAAATAGAATGGATGTTTTTCAGGAAGATGACTTTGCCATAAAGTAGAACCCGCTTCCTGAATGACTTGTACCCGTTCCCCTCTCGCCACCGCTGCACTAACGCCTGTCCAATCTCCCTCGCCTCGACTCCAGCCAAAGGGAACGCCCAGCATATCCACTGCTGGTAGTTTTAACCCAGCGGAGGCACCTGTCAAGACTGGCGTTGCCCCAATGGTAAGCGCGATCGCTTGTGCCAACCGATCCGCCCCTCCCTGATGACCGCTACACAGACTAATCACAAACTGGCTATTTTCATCCACCACGACCACTGCTGGATCGCGGGATTTATCTTGCAATAAGGGTGCAATCAAGCGCACCACGGCTCCAGATGCCAAGCAGAAAATAAAGCCCCGATGTGTATTCCACAAGGTCGCTAGGTGGTCTTTGAGGGAACCGCGATAAACCTGGGCTGACGCGATAACCTTTGTCTCTACAACGTCGGTTAGAGACTCTGGAACCCAAAGAGTAGCACCAGTGGATTGGCAAAGCGGCTGTAGTTTTTCGGCACCCGTGGGAGTGGTCGCGATCGCGGCTAATGGCTGAAAATCACCTAACAGTAATACCATCGATTGTCTTGAGTTGTTTTCTAGAGCGATTATTTTGCGCGATCGCAAAGCGTATGTCCAAAAGGCTATAGCGCTACTCGCTCTCCGGATTTTACTCTTCTTCGAGGGTTTCTGAGTCGTAGTCTTCCTCTAGCTCCTCGGCATCTTCATCGTATTCTTCCTCTACAGCTTCTTCGTCGTATTCCTCGTCTTCGTATTCTTCTTCGGCGACGGCTTCTATCTCGTCTTCATCTTCGACGTATTCTTCATCTTCGTCTTCCTCTACAGCTTCTTCGTCTTCGGCGACGGCTTCTATCTCGTCTTCATCTTCATCTTCGACGTATTCTTCGTCTTCGGCGACGGCTTCTATATCGTCTTCGTACTCTTCATCTTCGACGTATTCGTCTTCGGCGACGGCTTCTATATCCTCTTCGTACTCTTCCTCGTCACTACCGATCTCGCCGTCTGAAATATCGAGAGCATCGGCAATCAACGGGATAATGTCATCAAAGAACGAGAAGTCATCATCGCTCCAAACGTCCCGGCTATAGTCGAGGTCGGTGACGCTGCGAATCGTCCAGCAGTCATCGCAATATTCGGGATTGGTCATGTAGTCGTAGGGAATGTAACAGTATCCCTTGTCTCCCCAGTTTGCGCCCCAAGAATTGCGAACAACAAACACCCGATCTTTGTCCGAGTAGCCGACGCACAACATTGCGTGACCACCTTGAGACTCCTCTCGTTCTGGGTTAGGCATGGGAATCCCTTTGTTTCCCTCCCTCATGAACGAATCGAAAAGCTGCAACCCAAAGGCAAACGGATAGCCCTCAGCTAGACAATGCTTCATGGCATACAAATCTATCTCAATTCGCTCAGCATCGTCGATCAAGAATTGGGTTGCTTCCTCATAAGCTTGGTCGTGGGGACGGTGAAACAACCGCTCTGGGTGATAGGGCCAGGTTAACTCAGAACAAGCGCCCATCTTTCGCAATACCTGGATGCAATTGCGAAGTGTTGCTCCGGCGTCTTCTGCAATTTCTCCGGCGAGCGATCGCGCATTGTAATAAATAAACAACCGGCTCACATCCCCGGCGGTACCGAGTTGGCGCATTGCCAGGTACTCGTAGGCTCCCGCCATCGCATTGCCCGTGCAGCTTCCCACTTCCCCCTGATCTTCTACCGGAGTCAGATAGTGACGCAAATCAACCCTTGGCGGCAGCTTTTGGGCTTGAAATCGATGAGCCGCGTACTTCTTATCGTTAGCATCCTTTGTGTCGGGTCGATAGCCGCCCAATTTTAACTTTTTGCTGGTCGAATGCTGGACGGAAGCAAGTTTGGGCGAATAGCGCAGATTTGGCATAAAACAACCTCTAGCGTCAGCTATCGTTTGATCGGTTCATCTATCTGAGGATAGATTTACTTGATCATTCTAACTGTCCGCCTGATGAGCGTCCAGGGATGCTAACTGGCAGTGGATGCGATCGCCCGAAAGCAAAAATACACGCTACATTTCGCCCAAATACCAGAAACCCGGCTTCTTCAAGAAACCGGGTTTTCCTAAGAAAGGACTATTGACATCAGGACTTACGCAACTTGCGCGACATTTGGGGGCAACCACGAGGGATTGAACCCGAAAAAACACTATATGTATAAGCTTTGCGTAAGTCCTGACATTTTTTAGGCGAAAAGAGTCCCGCTCATCCCTCGTCCCAACCTCAACGCCAGTATGTTAAATCTTGGCGCTGGAATCAAGCTGAGGCTGAATTTGACTAAGCGAGTCAGCCGCAGTCACCTTAGATTCTAAGGGAGCAAGGTCTTGCGTCGCTACTGTGTTATGCACCGATGCTTGCAGCATTGGCGTGCGGATAATTGAATTATTCGCCAGGGTAAACAACGGGTTAGACAAAATCCCTGCCAAGGATGTCGCCACTAACGACAGCACTAAAGTCAGTTGCAAAGGTCGCATTCCCGGTAAATTCCAGCGAATTTCTGGATAATTCTTCACGGCGTCAGACATTTCTTGCGGTTCTTTTACCACCATCATCTTGACGACACGGATGTAGTAGTAAATCGAGACGACGCTAGTGAGCAACCCTAGTAAGACTAAGCCGTAAGCACCCGCCTGCCAACCTGCCCAGAACAGGTAAATTTTGCCGAAGAAGCCAGCCAAGGGCGGAATCCCTCCCAAGGACAGCAGACAAATACTCAAGCACAAGGTCAGAAGCGGATCTTTTTGATATAGTCCCGCGTATTCGCTAATTTGATCGGTACCCGTTCGCAGGGTGAACAGAATCACGCAGGCGAAGCCTCCCAAGTTCATGAACAGGTACACCAGCAGGTAAAATACCATGCTGGCATAACCGTCCTCGGTGCCGGTAATCAAACCGATCATGATGAAGCCAGCTTGGGCAATGGAAGAGTAAGCCAGCAGACGTTTCATGCTGGTTTGGGTAAGAGCAACTACGTTACCCAGTACCATGCTCAAGACTGCGAGGGCGGTGAAGACAAAATGCCACTCTTGAGTGACGAGGGGGAAAGCTGTCACCATCAGCCGGATGGCGAGGGCAAATCCAGCGGCTTTTGAACCGACGGAGAGGAAGGCAACGACAGGTGTTGGCGAACCTTCGTAAACGTCGGGTGTCCATTGGTGGAAGGGAACGGCGGCAATTTTGAAGCCAATCCCGGCGATCGCAAAGACTAATGCAATCAGCAACCCTAAGGATAAGTCAGCGTTGGCGTTGGCAATGCCAGTGGCGATCGCGCTCAACTTAGTTTCTCCTCCCGATAGTCCGTACAGCAGCGAGACACCGTAGAGGAAGATTGCTGTACTCGAAGCGCCAATCAGCAGATATTTTAACGCTGCTTCATTGGAACGGGGGTCGCGCTTCATGTATCCCGTCATCAGGTAGGACGAGATACTGAGGGTTTCTAAGGCGACAAAAATCGTCACCAGCTCATCTGCACCAGACAGGATCATTCCCCCAATGGTGGCGCTGAGCATAATCCCAATAAATTCCGCCAGGGAGGTGCCGCTTTGTTCTATGTAGCGGATCGACATCAAAATTGTGACGGTGGTAGACAAAGCAATGATGCCGCGAAAGACGACACTCATGGCGTCACCGTTGAAGCTACCCAAGAAGGCGATGGTGTTCGTGTTCCCCCATTGATAGTACAAGGCGACGATAGAGGCGAGTAGACCCGCGATCGCTATATAGGGGGTGAAGCGCGAGGACGACCGCCCGATAATCAAGTCAACGATTAGAACCGCCAAAAGGGTGACAATTAAAATCCCTTCAGGCCAGATTGTCCCAGCATTCAGCTGGGCTGCAAGTTCAGCAAAACTCATGAGATATATAGTTTTGGGTATTTAGGCACAGAGACTGAGACTCTTAATATTATTTAATTTTATGGCGTTCGCGGTTGCTTGAATTGTTGATGAGGGCGATCGCGTTTAAAGAAATGAACCGCGAAGACGCTGCATAGCGCCAAGGAAGAGAGGGAAGAGAGGGAAGAGGCGATCGCGCGATCGCTAAAATCTTAGTAAGGCGATCGCCTGTCTGAGATTCTGTAAAGGTGACGCCATTGATATGTTTGGAGATTCTGCAAGGGCAAAAAGCAATGGTACAGTCTTGGGCTACTGTAACTGATGAAGAATTGATGCTAATCAGTTCTAAAAATCCTGATTTGCGATTTGAGCGGAATGCTGACGGGACATTGGTAATTATGCCGCCAACTGGGGGAATTTCTAGCAATCGAGAGGCGAAAGCAATGGCTTATCTGTTCAATTGGGTAGAAAGTCACGATTTGGGTGAAGTGTTTAGTTCCAGCGGTGGTTTTAGATTAGCGAATAGTGCAGTGCGATCGCCAGATGCTGCTTTTGTTGCTAAAGGACGCTTGGCAGAAGATTGGGATCGGCAAGAAGATAGATTTTTAAATTTAGCTCCCGATTTTGTCATAGAAATTCGTTCTAAATCGGATAGTTTAGAAACGCTTCAGGCAAAGATGCGAGAATATATCGATAATGGGGTGCGTTTGGGATGGTTGTTTGACCGTCAAAATCAGCAAGCTTGGGTGTATCGTGCAGATGGCTCGGTTACGCAGTATCCCGCTACAGCCGTTTTGAATGGTGAAGATGTGGTGCTTGGATTTACCTTGCCTGTGCTGCGTTTGTTGTAAGCGCGATCGCGAAGCGCTCCAAAGTGTCAGTTCGCGTTTAAAGAAACGAACCGCCAACAAGCAAAACCCACATCTTGTAGAGACAAGGGTTATCGCGTCTGGAGAGGGTTTTAGGTTTGCATTGCAAATTCTTCAGGATCGATTCCCCAATTTACCTAGCGAATAGTTTCACGCGCTGATTTCATATTAGGTGGCACTCGCAAGGTGTGAATATGTCCGGTACTGGGACAAGTCATTTTTAATAAATAAATTGGCTCGGCATCGACATTAGTATCTATTTCTAATAAGGTGTATTCCTGCCAAGTATGTAATTTAATTACTTCTAATTCTTTGTTAGCTTTTCAATCTTAATCTGCGACATATCGCCATCCTTGAGGCTCATATTCGCGCTGAATTCGCACCATCCAGCTGCCTTGGGGAATAGAAATAGCCTTATGCTCTTCGTGAGTTAAAGTCGCCGTCTCTGAAAAGACGCGCAGATAAAGCGTGCCATCTTTCTCGTATAGTTCCGCTTGTCCGTCGCTGATGCGGTGCTTGTGTCCCGTCACCTCGCCTTCGGCTAAAGTCAGGTGAGGTAGGAGTGGGGTTTCCCCACCCTTAGTTGCTTCGATTTGCCCCAGGGGGAGTAAAATCACATCGCCTTGTCGAATCGGTTGCATCGGTTCTCCTCCAAATGCTGCTAAGCTGTCTGAGCCTGATGTTGGCATTCATTCTGGCACAACTCGAATACTTAGGGAGGTCGCCATTGCAATCCTCTATAAGTTAAACATTGAGATAGCTTTAAATTAAGTCTGGCGCGAACGGCTCTAAAAAAGCGAGTTATCTTTGGGAGAGCGAATCGCTGCTTGATGCGATTTACCGCCATTCTTGGAACCTGCTCTCGTCAGGCGTGGTACGCCAGAATCAAGACTTCAGTCGTCGGTTTTCCGCATAAAATCCTCTCAATCGCTCTTGACATCTGACATAAAGTATTTAAATTAGACTGTTCAGCCCAGCTGCTATTTCTCCAAGCTCCCATGTCAACCCTCGTTATCGTCGAATCTCCCACCAAAGCACGCACCATCAGTAAATTCTTGCCTTCCAGCTACCGGGTCGAGGCGTCGATGGGTCATGTGCGCGACCTGCCCCAATCCAGCAAAGAAATTCCCGAAGCCTACAAAGGGGAAAAATGGGCGCAGCTGGGAGTAAATGTGGATGCGGACTTTGAACCCCTGTATGTCGTCCCCAACGACAAAAAGAAAATTGTCACCCAGCTGAAAAACGCCCTGAAAGAGGCTGATGAATTGGTGTTGGCAACTGACGAAGACCGAGAAGGCGAAAGCATTAGCTGGCATTTGCTCCAGCTATTGAAGCCCAAGGTTCCCATCAAGCGAATGGTCTTCCACGAAATCACCAAGGAAGCCATCCGCGACGCCCTCAAGAACTGCCGTAATATTGATGAGCAGGTGGTTCGCGCTCAGGAGACGCGGCGGATATTAGACCGACTGGTGGGATATACGCTGTCGCCGCTTTTGTGGAAGAAAATCTCCTATGGCTTATCGGCGGGACGGGTGCAGTCGGTAGCAGTGCGGCTTTTGGTAAATCGAGAGCGCCAACGCCGAGCCTTTCGCCAAGGCAGTTACTGGGATCTCAAGGCAAGCTTAAACAAAGACAAGACATCCTTTGAAGCGCGACTTGTTGCCCTCAAAGGGACGAGAATTGCCACTGGCAGCGATTTTGATGAAGCCACGGGACAAATTATTGCCGGACGCAATGTGATTCTGCTCTCGGAAGCGGAAGCGAGAAGTTTAGAGACGCGACTGGCGGATAAAAGCTGGACGGTGGCTGACTTAGAGGAGCGTCCTGTTACTCGCAAACCTTTACCGCCGTTTACAACTTCGACGCTACAACAGGAGGCGAATCGGAAACTACATTTATCTGCCCGCGACACGATGCGAACTGCCCAGAGTTTGTACGAGCAGGGGTATATTACCTATATGCGGACAGATTCGGTGCATTTGTCGCAGCAAGCGATCGCTGCCGCTCGCAGTTGTGTCGAGCAAATGTACGGCAAGCAATACCTCAGCCCGGAACCCCGTCAGTACACCACGAAAAGCAAGGGCGCTCAAGAAGCTCACGAAGCCATTCGCCCCGCTGGTAGCAGCTTCCGCACTCCCCAGGAAACCGGCTTAAGCGGTCGGGAATTCGCTCTGTATGACCTGATTTGGAAGCGCACCGTCGCCACCCAAATGGCAGAATCTCGCCAAACTCAAATTACCGTGCAGTTGCAAGTCGAAGATGCCGGTTTTCGGGCTAGCGGCAAGCGGATTGACTTTCACGGCTTCTTACGCGCCTACGTGGAAGGATCGGACGATCCCCATGCGGCACTAGAAGACATGGAAGTCATCTTACCAACTCTCAAAAAAGGCGATCGCCCGACCTGCAAAAAGTTAGAATCTATCGGTCACGAAACTCAGCCACCGGCAAGATACACGGAAGCTTCCCTAGTCAAAACTCTGGAAAGCGAAGGCATCGGACGTCCCAGCACCTACGCCAGCATCATCGGCACGATTATCGAGAAAGGCTATGCCCAGATGAATAGCAACGCCCTCGTTCCTACCTTCACCGCCTTTGCCGTCACCAGTCTGCTAGAACAACACTTTCCCGATTTGGTCGATCCCAGCTTCACCTCCAAAATGGAGCAAACCCTGGATGAAATTTCCACTGGGGAAGCCAAATGGCTGCCATACCTGAAAAAGTTCTATCTCGGAGAAACGGGTCTGGCAACCCAAGTCAAGGAACGGGAAAATGAGATTGATGCGGCATCTGCCCGTACCATCGAATTGGACGATCTCGGTGGGGCGAAAGTCCGGATTGGTCAATATGGCCCCTACATCGAAGCTGTAAATGGCTCTGGGCCAGTGAAAGCCTCGCTTCCTAAGGATCTTACCCCCTCAGACATCCACGCTGAGCTAATTGAGACGCTGCTACAGCAGAAAACAGAAGGCCCCGATAAAGTCGGCTTGCATCCGGAAACCGGCGAACCGATTTACGTGCTAATAGGCACTTACGGCCCCTACGTCCAACTGGGTGATGCCACAGAGGAGAACAAAAAACCCAAACGCGCCTCTCTACCCAAGGGTGTCACTATTGAGGATGTGACGCTGGATATGGCAGTTGGCTTGCTATCTCTGCCGCGTACTTTGGGCATTCACCCAGAAACTAGCGGCAAAGTCCAGGCAGGATTGGGACGCTTTGGTCCTTACGTCGTCCACGACCAAGGCAAGGAGGGCAAGGAGTATCGCTCCCTGAAAGCCAGTGACGATGTATTGACAATTGACATCGAACGTGCAGTCGAGCTGCTAGCTGAACCGAAGAAGGGACGCGGCGGTACTCGCAGCAAGTCTAAGGAACCGTTACGAGAACTGGGGACTCACCCCGCTGATGGGGAACCCGTGAATATCTACGATGGCCCTTATGGCCCTTATATTAAGCATGGGAAGACGAATGCTTCTGTGCCAGAAGGGGAATCTGTGGAAGGGTTGACGATGGAAAAAGCGTTGGAAGCATTGGCAGCGAAGGCGGCCACAACAAAATCTAGTCGCAAATCAACTAAGAGTGGAACATCTGCCAAAAAGACCACCACTGAGAAGACAACCGCTAAAAAGACGACGGCAACAACTAGCACTAAGAAAAAATCTTAGTCTCTTTCCGGTGGCAAGAAGCGATCGCGCTTTTGAAAAAATGAAAGCGATCGCTTGCCTTACCTGTCGTACACTTCTCTCCGATGAGCTACTGTCAGTATATATAGGGTGAAAGTTTCATCATCAATGCTGTATATAATCCGGTAATCCCCAACCCGAATTCGCCATCGATTTTGTCTACCTTTTAACTTGCGACAGTCATCTGGACGGGGATCATTTGCTAAACCAATAATTCTTGGTTCAATCCTGCTAATAATTTCAGCGGGAAGTGAGTTAAGCTGTTTTTGGGCTGATGGTTGAATGGTGACTTGGTAATCAGACACTCAAATTCCTTTTTGATTCTAGTTCGCGTTTAAATTCTTCCCAAGGTATGCCCGGTTCATCCTCTATATCTTCGGTAATCAGACCAAAATAGACATCTTCCCACAGTTCGCCGTGTTTCTCGAAGTCAAGGAGGACGGCAATTTTTTCACCTTGGTCATTCATTAAAAACTGAAAATCTGTCGGTTCGCCCACCTCTTCGAGAACATCTGCCCAAAATGCACTATGTTCTTTTAGGTCAATAAGTGCAGCAGTTTTCTTATCTTGATGGTCAGTTAAAAATTGAACGCCGCGCATAGTTTGGTATTTTCCTTTGTTATTAGACCTATTTATAAATAACTGTAGAATGCCAGCAGGGAAAGGGTATAAAACCAGATTAGAAATTGAAATAAAAGATGCGATCGCTTTCCCTTTCTTCCCAGCGATAGATGTAATTACCCCCCTTTTAAGGGGGGTAGGTGGTAACTGTTATTTAATCAGCTAAATCGGGAAACACTTCGCGCACGGCAGGATGAACCAGGCGGTGATTCTGCACGTTGACGCCCCTTGCCAAAACTGGGTCGAGTTCTAGAGCTTTCATCCCTTGGTTCGCCAGCTTCAGGACGTAGGGTAAAGTACTGTTGTTAAGTCCCTGAGTTGCTGTCCAGGGAACGGCTCCCGGCATATTCGGGACGCCGTAGTGGACGACGCCTTCCTCAATGTAGGTGGGATTCGTGTGGGTAGTTGGTCGCAACGTCTCGACACAACCGCCCTGATCGACTGCCACATCGATAATTACCGAACCGGGACGCATTTTTTGTACCAAAGTCCGAGGCACCAAGATAGGGGCGCGACGCCCAGGGACTAAAACCGCGCCGACAAGTAAATCGGCTTCCGAAACGATCGCTTCTATTTGCAGGGAGTTACTGTAGAGCAGCTCAACTCTGGAGCCAAAGAGGGTTTCCAGATACGCCAACCGCTCGACATTCACATCCAAAATCTGGACGCGGGCACCCATGCCTACCGCCATTCGAGCCGCTTCGGTGCCAACGACACCGCCGCCTAAAATCACCACGTTACCAGGTCTGACACCGGGAATGCCGCCCAGAAGAATACCCCGACCTCCTTGCTGGCGCTCCAAAAACCGTGCCCCGAACTGTACGGCGAGGCGACCGGCGATAATGCTCATGGGGGTAAGCAGGGGCAATTTTCGATCGGGTAGTTCTACAGTTTCGTAAGCGATCGCGCTGACGCCACAATCAATCAGATGCTCGGTCAACCCCCGATCTGCTGCCAAGTGTAAATAAGTAAACAGCATCTGCCCTTTCTGGAGAAACTGGTACTCTGGCTTCAGCGGTTCTTTCACCTTAACCACCAGTTCTCGGTTCCAAGCGTCCTTCGCTTCTGGGACAATTTTCGCCCCGGCAAGAATATAATCTTCATCAGCGAAACCAGCACCATCACCAGCCGCAGTTTCTACAAAAATCGCGTGACCGTTTTCACTCAGCACCCGGACGCTACTAGGACTTAACCCCACCCGAAATTCACGATCTTTGGTTTCCTTGGGAACGCCAATTTCCATTTATATACCTCAATTGCTCGGCTATGTATTGAATTGACTATAGGTGCCACACCAAGTGACTCGTTGCATTGGGAATTACCTCCCTGAAGGGGCGAGTGAGAAATTGGACTGACAACTTCTCAAGTAAAGCGGTTTTTGGTTTGGGTAATTCGCGCATCGATCGGGACGGGCGGCTAATCGGGAATCAGGAATTGGTTACTCCCTCTCCTGAAACTCCCTCTCTCCCCTGATCCCATGATTACTTATTTATTTAGGACTCCCAAAAATTTTCGGTTTACTTCACAGGAATGCTGTAACAATCAAGACGGGTACCTTATCCAAAGGATTTGGAAACACCAAGATGACGATGCAAATTAGCGGACGGAATCAACTTACGGGTAAAGTTACTGCTATTCAACTGGGTGATATTCTCGCCGAGGTGACGATTCAGGTGGGAGATAACTTGATTGACGCGGTGATTACTCGTCGTTCGGCAGAAAATCTGCAAATTTCGGTTGGCGATGAAGTGACTGCCCTGATCAAGGCGACTGAAATCATGGTGATCAAAGAGGTTGATTAGCAACTCTATCTGCTTTGCCCTTGACTCAAGGCTTAGCACCTCTACAATAGAAGACAATATATAACGAATTGTAAACCCATCAAGGGGCAAGGATTGCCAAAGCTATGACACAACTTCAACCTACCACCACTCCTAAGCTGGAAGAACCCAAGTTAGGCTTCAATGATTACGCAGAACGATTGAATGGTCGAGCCGCAATGATCGGCTTTTTGCTGACGGCGATCGTTGAATATGTCACGGGTCAAGGGGTGCTATCCTGGCTGGGCTTGCAATAAAAAAGCGCTCTTCTACGCCCTTGGTAATCGGCAACCCGTACAGGCTTTCCTCGGTCTAGTACAACTTTTGCAGGATGTAGGGCTTTGCCCTTGCCGAAGGGTGGGATAAAGGATGAAGTTTAGAATCCAAAAATGATTCTGACTTCTGCCTCCTGACTCCTGACTCCTGAATGAGATAACCTGAAATTAGATTAAAGAATAACGGAATAGAGCAAGTCGTGATGAATGCTTTGTGGCCTAGATTTTTAAAGTCAGCCTATCGTAAAGAGCCAATTTCCAGCTTTGTGGTGATAGTTGGTGCTGTAGATGCAGTGATTGGCGGCGTAGATGAAAGCTGGGGTTTGTTTAGTTTCGGAGTCTTGACAGTGGGGGCAGCGATCGCTCTACGTTGGTGGCAAACGCAGGGAAAAGAAGTCGAACCAATCCCCCAAACTGCAAAACACTTTCTTCCCCCCCAATCCTCTCGTCCTGTCCTGCCCATGCTGAGTGCCTCCAAGCACCATCCAAATCAGTAAACCTTTGGGTGGGATTTTCTGACAACTATGATTGCCACTTCTGTTTCCATTGAATGGCTTAAAATCGGTGAAGTTGCCGCTCGGAGTGGTCTGCCTGTCAAAACCATTCGCTATTACGAAGATATTGGTCTTTTAGCACCGACGGTAAAGCGGACAGCTTCCGGCTATCGTCTTTTTAATCGTGAGATCGTCAATCGACTGGCATTCATCAAGCGATCGCAAGCACTCGGACTAACTCTTAGCGAAATTCAAGAAATTTTAACGGTTCACGATCGGGGGCAGCTACCCTGCGGTGCCTTGAAGCAGCTGCTGCACGCGAAAGTAGAGGCGATCGCCGAACAAATCGCATCGCTAGAAATCCTCAAGAGCGAGCTAGAAGGGCTAATCTCTGGTTGGCAAGACCGACCGCCCGCTCACCAGATCGATCATACTATCTGCCCCAATATTCAATCAGCACCATGAAACCTCTGGCGAGTAAGGCAAAAGTAAAAAGGCACTTATGCAAAGAAAAAATTCTGAGTTTTGCATTTTTACCTTTTAGCTTTTATTGTTTCGCCCTTGCCAGTCAGCCTCTCCCAGCCTCCGCCGAGACAGTAATCCAGCCAGCTGCGCCGTCTGACGCCCCAGCCCAGATCCCGCAAGCTGAAGCTTGGAGAAACGTTAAACTCCTCCGCACGCTCAAAGGTCACAAGGCGACCATTGATTCCTTGACCTTCACACCAGATGGGAAATTTCTCTTCAGCGGGGGTAGCGACAATGACGGCAGAATCAAGTTTTGGTGGGTCAGAAGTTGGAAAGAAGTGGGTAGCCTCAGGGCGCATAGTAGGGCAGTGATGACCCTTGCCATGAGTCCTAATTCCGAAATCCTGGCGAGTTGTAGCAATGACTCCTCGCTGAATTTATGGAATTGGAAGACTGGAAAATATACCCGTACCTTTCTGGATCATACGAGTAACATTCTGTCGGCGGCGATTACCTCGGATAGTGAAATGCTGGTGACGGGTGCCTTGGATGGCATTCGAGTCTGGAATTTGAGAACGCAGCGCCCGATTTACAACCTGGTGCGTTTCGATAACCAAACTTATGCAGTTGCCACGAATCCCAATGGGGAGATTCTGGCGAGTGGAGGCAAAGATACCGCGATTAAGCTGTGGGATCTCAAGAGTGGAAGATTTATTGATTCATTGTCGGGACATAGCGGTGCAATCAGTACCTTAGCGTTCGCGCCGGATGGAAATACTCTGATTAGTGGCAGCTACGATCGCACCATCAAAGTTTGGAATTTTAACACCGGGCAATTGCTTTACACACTCTCCGGACATACAGGATGGATTAGGGCGATCGCGATTAATCCTTCTGGAGAAGTCCTTGCTACTGCTAGTCGGGATGGCGTCCGCTTGTGGAACTTGAGAACGGGCGAACTGATTGCCTTGCTGGTGGGACATTCCGATTGGGTAAAATCGGTTGCGTTTAGTCCCGATGGGCGAACCCTGGCGAGTGGCGGCTTTGACAGAACCATTAAAATTTGGCAAGTTGCTTCTCCCTGAGCCTTTGGTAATAGCAATTTTTGATTCAGCTTTTGGGAAAACTAAGTTCAGTTCCATCTGAGACGAAGGAAGTAAACCAAAGTGTTGACCCATGATAGCGACAAACTAAAGAAAAAGAGCGTTAACGGGTACAAATCGGCAGAGGCGGGTTTCTTCAATCTCTCGCTGGAGCTGCTTTGTATCGCCGGGTTGGATGGCTACTTCAAGCACCTAAATCCTACCTGGGAAAAAACCCTGGGTTTTACTAACAAAGAACTCTTAAGCCAACCGTTTATGGAGTTTGTTCATCCTGAAGATAGGGAAGCAACCTTCACCGAAGTACAGAAGCTGGCTACAGGCGTGGAAACAATCTCTTTTGAGAATCGCTACCTGTGCAAAGACGGCTCCTATAAATGGCTATTATGGACTTCTGCTGTCTCCACCGAAGAAGATTTGCTGTATGCAGTGGTTCGTGACATTAGCGATCGCAAACCTGCTGAAGAAAAACTCCGCAATTTAGGAGCTGTCTTAGAAAATGCTGTCGAAGGAATTTCTCGGCTAGACACTCAAGGGCGCTACGTTACTGTCAATAAAGCCTACGCCAATGCAGCCGGTTACGAGCCTGAAGAAATGATTGGCATGGAATGGCAGCGAACTGTCCATCCTGAAGAACTCGACAAGCTGATCGCCGCTTATCACAAAATGCTTGTGGATGGCAAGGTAGAAGCTGAAACTAGGGGCATCCGTAAAGATGGCTCTATTTTTTATAAGCAAGTGGTGATGATCTGCGATTACGATGAGCAGCAGCGATTTATGGGTCATCACTGTTTTATGAAGGACATCACCGAGCGTCAGCGAACAGAACAAGAGCGATCGCAATTAGCTAATCACATCCAATTGCTGCTGCAATCGACCGGGGAAGGCATCTACGGCATTGATTTACAAGGACGTTGTACCTTCATCAACAAAGCGGCGGCTCAGATGCTGGGATACCAGCCTGATGAAGTGATGGGCAAGGAGATGCACGAGTTAATCCATCACAGTCGCAGCGATGGCTCGTTCTATCCAAGTGTTGAGTGTGCGATTTTTTGTGCTGTTCGCAAAGGAAACAGTTGCCGGATAGACAACGAAGTTCTATGGCGGCGGGATGGGACTGCTTTTGCTGCCGAGTATTCGTCTTATCCGATCCTTGAGGGTGAGGAAATCAAAGGTGCTGTTGTCACCTTCGTTGATATCAGCGATCGCAAGTTAGCAGAAGAAGCACTAAAACAGGCGAATGAAGCTCTCGAAATCCGAGTCGAGGAACGCACCGCCCAATTAAGGCATACCCTCCAGCAGCTAGAAGACGAGATGACTGAGCGCCAGCGGGTAGAGGAAGCTTTATACAAAGAAAGAGAATTTTTAAATGCATTGCTTAATAACTTGGCAGACGGCATTGTCGCTTGTGACGCCAATGGAGTTTTAACGCTATTTAATCGGGCGACACAAGAGTTTCATGGGTTGCCGGAACAAGCACTTCCTGCCGATCGATGGGCAGAACACTTTGATTTATATCTGCCCGATGGGAAAACACTGATGAAAACGGAAGATATTCCGTTGTTTAGAGCGTTTTGGGGAGAGACGGTTCGGGAAGTAGAAATGATCATCGCCCCGAAGCAAGGAAAAATCCGCACCCTACTCGCTAGCGGACAAGCGATCGTTGATGCTCAGGGAAAAAAACTAGGTGCAGTCGTGGCGATGCATGACATCAGCGATCGCAAACAGGCAGAAAAAACTCAGGCAAGATTGACCGCAATCTTAGAAGCAACACCTGACTTTGTAGGCACCTCTGATGCCCAAGGTAATGTACTCTACATCAACGGCGCTGGTCGAAGAATGTTGGGGATTGAAGAAGATGAAGACCTCTCAACCAAACATATCTCTGAACTCTCCACCAAGAGTGCAGCTGAAATGATGCTAGCTGAAGGTGTGCCTGCTGCCATCAAGGACGGAGTGTGGAGTGGCGAGACTGCTTTTCAGTCCTGCGACGGCAATGAGATTCCCGTCTCGCAAGTAATTATGGCGCACAAAGGGGAAAACGGAGCGGTTGAATTTCTCTCTACGATCGCCCGCGACATCACTCCCGCCAAACAGGCAGAGGAAGCCCTCCGCCAAAGCCAAGCCAGACTTGCAGAAGCTCAAAAAGTCGCCCACGTCGGCAGTTGGGAATTCGATCTCGCAACTGGAGAAATCGCTTGGTCGGAGGAACTGTTCCGCCTTTGGGGGATGGAGCCGAACCAAACTGTACCGAGTTACGAAGATCTTTTACAAAAAGTTCATCCGGATGATCGGGAAGTCTTTGCAAAAGCAGTTGAGTTGGCAATTACCGAAGGCAAGCCTTATGAATTCGACAACCGGACTTTGCTGCCTGACGGTGCGATCGGATATATGTTCTCTAAAGGGCAGCCGATTTTGAATTCGCAGGGTCAGGTGATTAAGCTATGTGGCATCGGGCTAGATATTAGCGATCGCCAGCTCTCAGAGGAGCAATTACGCCAAACAACTTCGGAGCTGAAAGCAGTTTTTCAAGCTTTTCCCGATTTGTACTTTCGGCTCAACTCTGATGGCACTATTCTGGACTACAACGCCGGACAAATCGGGACGGGAAATCTGTACATTCCACCGGAAGTATTCCTCGGCAAGCGAATGCAAGATATTCTGCCCCCCCACATCGGACACCAGTTTGACGAAGGCATTCTTCAGGTGTTGCAGAAAAACTCCCTAGGGGCGCACAGTCCCGCATCCGTACACCTTGAGTATTCTCTACCGAGTGAGAACGAAGATAAAAGTTATGAAGCTAGGCTTGTGCCGTTGCTGGAAAACCAAATCATGGTCATTGTCCGCGATATCACTCAGCGCCAGCAGGCAGAGGAGGCGTTGCGGCAATCGGAAGCACAATTTAGACAACTCGCCCAACGAGAGGAACTGCTCAACCAACTAGCAAACCTGCTCCGCAACTCTCTGGACGTAAATACCATTCTGGAAACTGCCGTGGAGGAGACCCGCAGTTTGTTGCAAATTGACCGATGCTTATTTGTTTGGTATCGACCATTTGCAGAGGAACCTGCCTGGGACGTGGTGAAAGAAGCGAAGATACCGGCGCTACCGAGCTTCCTGGGTCACTACCCAGCGCCGGAAAATTCTGTCACGCAGAAGTTCATCAACCGAGAAATGCTCCGTGTTGACGATCTGACGACTGCCACCGATTCAGGAGAGCAGGAACTCTATATGGGTTCTGGCTACACCGCGATACTGGCACTGCCGATTCAGACACCTTCTGGTGAGATTGGTTTGCTCATCTGCGGACATCATCGTGGATCTCGACTTTGGAGTGACGATGAAGTAGAACTCTTGCAAGCAGTGACGGATCAACTAGCGATCGCACTTTTCCAAGCCGAACTCTACGCCCAATCCCAAGACTCTGCCCAGCAAGCCCAACAAAAAGCTCAACAACTACAGCAAACCTTGCACCAGTTGCAACAAACCCAAGCCCAACTGATTCAGAGCGAAAAAATGTCCGGTTTGGGTCAGATGGTCGCTGGCGTTGCTCACGAAATTAACAATCCCGTCAATTTCATCCACGGCAATCTCACCCACGCCAACGTATACACCCAAGACTTACTCAATCTTCTCCGCCTTTACCAGCAGCACTATCCCCATCCAGTCCCGGAAATTCAAGATGAGACCGAGGCGATTGACCTGGATTTCCTGGTGGAAGACCTCCCCAAAATTCTGGGTTCGATGAAGATGGGAACAGACCGCATCTGTCAGATTGTACTAAGTTTGCGGAATTTCTCGCGGCTGGATGAAGCCGAAATGAAAGAGGTGGACATCCATGAGGGCATTGATAACACCCTGCTGATCTTGCAAAATCGTCTGAAAGCCAAACCCGACAGTCCAGGCATTCAGATTGTCAAAGAGTATGGCAACCTCCCTCTTGTGGAGTGCTATGCAGGGCAGATGAATCAGGTGTTTATGAACCTCCTGAACAATGCTTTTGACGCTCTGGAAACCCAACCCCTTCCTCGGATCGTTACTATTCGCAGCCAGGTTGTCAATTCCCATGTCGCCATTCGGATTGCTGATAATGGGTCGGGAATGACCGAGCAAGTAAAAGCCCGTCTGTTTGACCCCTTCTTCACGACTAAACCTGTGGGGAAAGGCACAGGTCTGGGATTATCCATCAGTTATCAAATTGTGGTGGAGAAGCACGGTGGCATTTTAAAGTGTGTCTCAAAACCAGGACAAGGAGCGGAGTTTTGGATTGAGATTCCCATTTGCCAAGGTCTCACTTAATTGGAATTGCACACAAAAAAAGAGAGGGAAGTTAATCTTCCCTCTCCTCGAATCTTGACTATTTTCAGATGCACCCTGGTCTTTTAGCTTCTTCCGCAACATCTTCTGTTGCTTTCTAATTTGTCTCGCCCTGGCGGAGCCACCTTTCCCTTTGTCGTTTCTTCCCTCTCGGCGGGGAGATTCCCACCGCTTGAGTCGTTGAGTCATGGTCGTTCTCTTGTGTAAAGAGTGGGCAGGGAGAGAATCGAACTCTCACGATCTCACAATCGTCAGATTTTGAGTCTGATGCGTCTACCAATTTCGCCACCCGCCCTTGGGTTTAGCTTCACCATTATAGTCTATGGAGTGCTGTTGTAGCAAGGCTTGATATTCCTGACTGCTGGCCCAGCGGTCAATTTCTCGCGCCCGCAAGACGGGAACTGGGTGACTGAGTTGGGCTGTCTGCGCTTGTTTGAGCATTTCACCCAGCTGATTTTTACTGATATCGTCGTAAGCTCTCGCTTGAGCTAAAAAGGCTTCCAGGTTCAGCTGCGGTGCGAGAGTGGGCGAACCCCCGGCGAGTTTCATCAAGACAGAACTGACGACTTTGGAGTCTTGGGTGGCAAGAAGTGCGGCGCGATCGCAAGTGAATTCTGCACATCGCAGCCACTGTAGCATCTGTGCCCTCAAAGTTTCAGCGATCGCCGCACCCCAAGTAGGAATTAATCCTGCCGCTAACACCATAATATTGACGGGTGTTAGGTACACTCCATGCTCGCATTTCAGGTGTCCCAGTTCGTGGGCGATGACTGCCTGAATCTCTTCGGGTGTCAGCAAATCGATTAATGAGGTGTGCAACACAATAAACGGCTGCTTTCCTCGCATGGCAAAGGTGTAGGCGTTTGGCGCGGGTGAGGCGCGGACGTACAGTTGCGGTGGTTCCAAATCCAATATCTGGCAAGCTTCTAACAGCAGTTTATGCAGATGAGGCAGCTGTTGTTCGCCTACGAGGACGCCCGCCGCTATATTTTCCAGGTAAAAAAACTGTTCGGCAAGGGGGCCAAGCAAATTTCTTACCAGGATATCCATTCCCGGTAGCTGTTTTAAGGCGTTGGTCGCCTCCAAATCTAGGGGATGGCGAAATTTGTCTGCCGAGAGACCGATTAAGGGTGTCCTTGAAGGCAACATGGAGGCAATCTCAAAAAAAAGAACTAAAACAAAAGAAAAGAATTGATTGATGCAGTGATGTTTGAGCGCGATCGTGAAAACAGATATCCCAAATTAGTATAGCGAGGGCGCTTTGTTTTTGTTGGCGAACGGCGCACCTAACTAGGATTTATTGAGGCGATTTACAAATTGTTGTTACTATCTTTACTTCTTCGCTCCTAAATGGTATTCTTATATAATGGGAATATATTAGATTTTTTAAAAATTGCAAACACTCAATTATATAAAAAAGCATTTTTAACTTACTTAAATAAGTATACCCTAAAAACCCCTAACTTTTTCCAATATTTCACCTTCAAAGTTAGGGTTTCTGAGGACAATTCCCAATTAGGTAAACAACCAGTTTTTTACCCGATTTAAACCCTTCCAGTCGGGTTTTCTGGCTAATCCATCTTCAATACTTTCTTGGATATCTTGGCGTAGTTCTGGATTAATCGCCAGATATCGTTGAGCCTCTTCAATGTGTTGGCGGACGCCGGTTTTCCCTTCCTCAAGCATCGCCAGAACCAGGTTAATGTGAGCCTGCGGATCTTGGGGATTTAACTTGACAGCTTTTTGAGCGGCTTTGTAAGCCAGAGTAGCTTGATCGTCCAATAGATACAGCCACGACAGACAAATCCAGGCAGCAGTGAGTTTGGGGGAGCGATCGCAAATGTCCTTGAAAACGGGTAGCAAAGTATCCGGGCCTTCTCCCGCTTTATAGCGTTCCAGGCTATTGTCAAAAAGGTCGTTAATTGGATCGGTCATTTCTGAAAGATGAAAGATGTTAGCGATCGCGTAGCGGATGGCGAGCTAGATAGCGGCGCTCTTTATCGTTATTTTATGGGGAGGTTGGAGTTTGAATCCACCCATATCTGGAAAGCAGGCGAGATACCTGCTTTCCAATCAGATGTTTTTACAAGCTGTACGCCAAGCTTGAACTTAGATGCCAAATGACTTAGACCCCAAATGACTTAGACGCCAAATGACTTACCGCAGCCGCAACTTTGAGCAGCATTGGGGTTCGTAAATTGGAAGCCACCGCCAATCATGGCATCGCTATAGTCCAGCATCAGACCATAGAGGTATAGCATACTCTTGGGATCGCAGACAATTTTGAAGCCATCGTAGTCGTATACTTCATCATTCTCCCGAATTTGACTAGGCTCTTCAAAATCCATCAGGTACGACATCCCAGAGCAGCCACCTTGGCGGACGCCAACTCGCAGGCACAGATCCTTGCCTTGTTTCTCGCGCAGGGAGAGGACGTGTTTGAGGGCGGTTTCGCTTAACTGGATGCCGCGTTGTTGCGATTGAGTAGCTTGTGTCATGGCGCTCTCGACTCCTAATTTGCTGTTTTATCTAGACGACTTGAGGAAGCCAGTCCACTAGGTCAATTTTATCGAAGAATCTTAACTTAACCGCAGACAGGCGAAGCGAAAAGCTGTTTATTATCTATGTTAACCATTAGGCGTTGAGGATAGATGGGGCGATCGCGCAAGGATTATATCGTGGTGCTTTCATCACTGACAAGCATCAGTTTATAGAAGGACGGCGAAGAGACGATTAGTATTTAAAATGAGGATCTACAAAGCGCACGGTGTGTTGTTCCCCCAGTTGGCCTAGTCTATGTCTGCTCTCAATCGCTCTACATCTCGTCGGCTGCAAACTTTACAACAAATTCCCAGCGTCTGGGAAGGCGATCGCCGTCGATTATCTGCTGGGATGGCGCAAAGCTTAGAGTCGGATACTCAAGCAGATAGCGAATGCATTGTTTGGGTGGATGGCGTCGAGGGAATGGTTCGGGCGATGGATGTCGTGACTTCCGAGACGGGACCGGAAGCCGTTGTTCGCGCCCTGCTGCGAGCAATGGAACATCCCCACAGCCCTGGGAAGCCATCTCGCCCTCAGAAAATTGTAGTCCGAGACAGAGAACTTCAGTTCTACCTGCGGGGTGTCCTTCAGAATCTAGACATTGCCGTTGATTATGTACCGGAACTGCCCCTGATTGACGAACTATTTCGCGGGTTCCAGGAAATCACCAGCACTCGACCTCCCAAGCTACCGCCGGAATATGCCGAGTTACTGGTGCAAAAAGCTTATGAGATTTGGCACGATGCGCCTTGGGAACTGCTTGCCGACCACCAGATTATCTCAATTGAGCTAAACCAGTGGGATGTGGAGACGCTGTACGCCTCGGTGATGGGAATGCTGGGCATGGAGTACGGCATTTTGTTGTATCGCTCTCTTGACTCTCTGAAACGGTTTCGGTCGTCGGTTTTGGCAAAGGAGTCTTTTGAGGAGCTAGAAGAAGCATTTTTAGGGCAAGATTGCTTGTTTGTCACTTTCGAGCCAGCTGAAGATTCCTTAGACGAAGATGAAGAGGACGAAGACATTGATTTAGCTGACTTGCCGCTTTCGGAAATTCAACCCAATTTCGGAAATGTGCATCCGTTAGAGGGGATGCGACCATTTTTGTATGAGGAAGAAGCGATCGCAGTTTACGTGGCACTGGAAGCCCTCCATCGCTTTTTCCGGGCATCCAATCGGCAGTTGGCAGCAGAGAAGTTCCCCACCTTGAGCAAACGCTACCGCATCGCCGCACCCCTAGAGGCGGATCTGCAAAAATCGATTCCCGTTAAGGTGGCAACGGTGCCCGATGTGGCGTCGGAACTGTTTGAGATGGCAGAGTTGGCAGAGGAGGAAGACGCCGACATTGAGGAGATGACGCTACCTCTGCGGGATGACTTGGTGCCCAAAGATTCTTTCCTCAGCTTGGGGATGATGACTTGGGAGAGAGTGGAGGTGCTGCGTCAAAGCGTCGATTTCTATCAAGCGAAGGATGCGATCGCGGCGGGTGAGGGAATGCCGGTGATTTTGATTCAAACTTCTCGTCCCAAGGCAAAAGAATTGATTGAGCAAATCCAAGGTGCTGGAGGGTTGAAGGGAATTTGCTTTAATCCGGGAGAAGATCCTTTAACTAGCGATCGCTATGACTTAGGAATTCTCCAAACTGAAAATGGCAATATGTACCTGTTTGGTGAATTTCAAGAAGACGATCCGATTCATAGCGAAGCTCGTCGCAAGTGGGATCAGCGTTGTAAGAAAACCAAAGGCTACTGCGGCTTGATTGTTGCTAGGGGGCTAAAAGGAGCATCTAGGGGAAATCCTCAGCTAGGCGACATGATGGCTTTATTTGAAGCGCGATCGCTCTCCACCAAAGAATTAGGATTGGGTATGCTCCAGCTGATGCCCCAGTTTGAGGTGGATTGAGAAGTTGAAAGTAGAGACGCTTTCATGCCAGCGTCTCTTTACAAATCAAATAGGTGCATCTTAGTTTTGTAAAAACACCTGACGACTAAAGTCGTGGCTTGTCAAACAACGACTGCTCTCTTCAGGCTAACAGGACTTACGCAAAGCTTATACATATAGCGTTTTTTCGGGTTCAATCCCCCTGTGGTTGCCCTCAGATGTGGTGATATTTGCGTAAGTCCTGACTACTAAACCACGGCAAGGCGCGTTTTTGTAGGCGATCGCACCCTCAAGGGTGTCGGCGACAAAAGCGAGATGCTCCCAATCAAATAGGACTGCTCTAGATTCACCCCACCCAGAGGAGCCGTAAATCTAACTAATTACTAAACCTTTTACCTAGAGTTAATTAATCAAATCTTTAATAATCATCGGTTTTGATTATTTGACAATCTGCTTTATTAATTGTAACAATAGTAAAAATATAGGCTCTCCTAGGTATTGGGTGATAAGTAAGATTTATGTTTAGCAGGACAGGGGTTTCAGCCCTATCAGAGCCAATTTTTTGTATCCCAGTATACGGTTAAACCTGTATACCCGGAAGACCCAAAATATATAGCAATCCTAAATAGGTTGTGGTGAGTCTGTCCTTCTTCCGAGACGTTCTATAGAACGTCTATATAAATAAAATTTCACCTCTCATTTAGGATTGCTATAACAGTCATAAATTAGCTGCGAAATTCTCTCCTGTCTTTCTCTGCGTCTAAAGCGAACAGAGCGGTTCGTTTCTCACAACTCAAGTAGGATTGCTATATCAAACAAGTTGTTAGTAACTGTAGTCAAAACAATTTTACTAAATTAGTTTGAATCAGTAAAAATACCCAATATTAAATTTTATTTAAATAGACTTAACTGGTATTTTTACGCTTATAGAATTTCAAACAATAGTATTAAATAATAAAATAGACCGTTTTAGCTCTACTAAACAAAGAAATACCAATCTGGGGGCATAATGACAAACTTAACTAGCAATAATTATAAACCAAAAACAGAGATACCAAACTCTAGTAATCTTGAAGGTTTAGCACAGCAATGGGCTAAAAAGTATGTTGAGAACTTAGAGTTTGATTCAGAAGAGCGAGAGGATACAAACGAGCTAAGCTTTGGCAAAATTATTTCTAAAGAAGGACGGGCGCAAACCGCCGAAAATTTAATGCATTCTCTGCGATTCGTCAGTGCCAAAGCCTGGAATAAAACTGAGGTGTTGCTTGCCAAAGAAGTTCAGCGAAATCGGATTGACCCTAAGTTAATTAATCCCTGGGAAGTTGCAGCCGATTCCTTTGGCATCTATCAGAAGGCGTTAGAAGTCTATACTCAACAATCGGTATCGCGGCGTCTTGCAGTGATGGAAACGGCTTGCAATTCCCATCCGATTGATGAAAATGCCCTAGAAGTTTATACCGAACAGGTTGCCCCCAGTCAGCTATCTACAGTAATTGGTGCCGATATCGGAGCAATGCGGAAGAAATATACTTGTAACGATCCGAGAATAATTGGTTTTGTAAGTATGCAGTTCCATTACACCAGTCAGATGCTGCTAGAGACGCTTTCTCCTCAAGAGCGATCGCTAGTTAATGCTTACTTCAAAGTAATTGACGATCACCTCTATATGCCATTGCAACGCGCCTACGATGCAGCAGCTAAACATGATTATGATTCGCCAGCTTTGGCAGCAGTACAAAACCTATTGCCAGTAAGTACAGAAATTGCCAATAAAATTGTCCAGCGAGTTATGGCACTATATCCCGCCTATCGCAGCTACACTGGCAATCTCAGTGACAGCACGGTTAAGACATCTAGCATCCGCGATGTAGAGATGTTCCAAGTTTATCTGTGGGTATGTGCCTTGGAAGGAAACATCAGCGCGATTCAAGAGGAGTTATTTCCCCTGTGCGTGATGCTGTACCCTACATTAAAGGTGAAGTGGGAACTGGTGCGGCAACTGCTCCACTTGTTGGGACAGGAAATTCGGACTCGCTTGAGTTCTACACAAGCGGATACTTTGCAGCCTTACTTCCGTGTGTTGTGGGAGATGTTTTCCCCATCTGTATTTGGTGATGCGGCGACAAGCTGAAAAGCAGAGGGAGTTATCAATTAGCCATCCTTCAATTAGCCAGTCTTCCATTAAAAAATCGGTAATCTTCTCCTGTCACCTGTTAAACTTTGTAAAGAAATTGACAAGGACAGATGGCATGAGGGTTGCAATCGTCGGGGCAGGATTGGCTGGAATGGCAGCGGCAGTCGATTTAGTCGATGCCGGTTGCGAAGTCGAAATCTTTGAATCTCGTCCGTTTGTGGGGGGTAAAGTCGGCAGTTGGGTGGATGCCGATGGCAATCACGTTGAGATGGGGTTGCACGTCTTTTTTGGGAACTACTACCAGCTATTTGAATTGATGAAGAAGGTGGGGGCAGATGAAAATTTGCGCCTGAAAGAACATATCCACACCTTTATCAATCAAGGAGGCGTCACGGGTGCCTTGGATTTTCGCTTCATCACAGGTGCGCCTTTCAATGGATTGAAAGCATTTTTCACAACATCGCAGCTATCGTTGCAGGATAAAGTACAGAATGCGATCGCACTTGGTAGCAGTACCATCGTGCGCGGCTTGGTAGACTTCGAGGGTTCGATGAAAACAATTCGCGCTCTCGATAAAATTAGCTTTGCCGATTGGTTTCGCAGTCACGGTGGCAGTAATGGCAGCATCAAGCGGATGTGGAACCCAATTGCTTATGCACTCGGATTTATTGATTGCGAAAATATTTCCGCTCGTTGTATGCTAACCATCTTTCAGATGTTTGCCGCCAGAACCGAGGCGTCGGTACTGCGAATGCTGGAAGGTTCTCCTTACGAGTACCTGCACAAGCCGATTATTGAATACATAGAAGCACGAGGCGCGAAAATTCATACTCGTCGCCGGGTACGAGAAATTCAATATACCGGCGAAGGCAATGAGACGCAAGTGACTGGCTTACTGATTGCTAAAGGAGAAACTGAAGAAACCATCACCGCAGATGCTTATGTCTGCGCCTGCGACGTGCCAGGAATTCAGCGCGTTTTGCCGCAAGCGTGGCGTCAATGGTCGGAATTTGACAATATTTATAAGCTGGATACAGTGCCAGTGGCGACAGTGCAGCTGCGGTTTGATGGCTGGGTGACTGAGTTGTACGATGCCGAAGAAAGACACCAAGTGCATCATGCTGCCGGAATTGATAATCTGCTTTATACAGCAGATGCCGACTTTTCCTGCTTTGCAGATTTAGCTTTAACAAGTCCCTCTGATTATTACCGCGAGGGACAAGGTTCGCTGTTGCAGCTAGTGCTGACGCCGGGAGATCCGTTTATCAAGGAAAGTAACGAAGCGATCGCTCAACACGTCCTCAAGCAGGTGCATGAGCTATTCCCTTCCTCCCGCGAGTTGAACATGACCTGGTACAGTGTGGTGAAGCTGGCTCAGTCTCTCTACCGCGAAGCCCCTGGCATGGACCCCTATCGTCCTCCTCAGAAGACGCCGATTGCAAATTTCTTCCTTGCGGGTAGCTATACTCAGCAAGATTACATCGATAGTATGGAAGGGGCAACTCTGTCTGGGCGTCAGGCGGCGAAGGCGATTTTAGAAAATGTGCAAGAAATAAAGGGTAAGAGTCAGTTGTCGGCAGTTTAGAGGAAGAAACCGCAAAGACGCCGCATAGTGCGAAGGAAGAAAAGAAGTAAATGGCTGATTGGCTAGAGCATAGCGTGCAGGTAGAGGTGCCGGTTCCCATTGACGAGGTGTGGAACCTCTGGTCCGATCTGGAGCAAATGCCTCGGTGGATGAAGTGGATTGACTCGGTTACAGTTCTGGATAATGACCCACAATTATCCCGCTGGAAACTCGCTACAGGCGGCTTAGAATTTACCTGGCTTGCTCGTATCCTGAAAAAAGTGCCCAACCAGATTATCCAATGGGAATCGGTTGGTGGATTGCCAAATCGGGGTGCGATTCGCTTTTATGACCGACACGGCAGTAGCATTGTTAAACTAACGGTGGCTTACGGCATTCCCGGTTGGTTGGGCAGATTAATGGATAATCTTTTTCTGGGGCGCGTTGTCGAATCCACTATCCAAGCCGATTTGGATCGGTTTCGAGAATACGCCATTAACTCTCAAGCTAAATCTTAATTGGGTAGCTCAAGTAGCTTTATAGGGTTCCAAAAATTACCATAATCTGCGATAGTTACACTCTCCCATTCTTTTCGCTCAACAGAACCGCGAAACTGGATGTAACCGCACTCGTACTGGTAAGTCACTTCATCTTCATTATCCCAGGTATTTGGAACTACCTTGCCTCGAACAGATTCCGGGAAAAGTTTATTTATCCATGTCCAAGCTGTCTGATTATTCATTAGTTTATTATCGTCTTTTGGATAAATAATTGCTGCGTAAGGTGGTTTTGAGTCTGAGGAAAAATTCAGAAATACATCAATATCAGCTAGTTCAGAAATGAGCTTGACAAAATTCATTTCTTCGCCTTTCGGATGCAAGCGATGGTAATAATATGCCAAATGCCAAGAGGCGAGGCGTACTATTTCCGGCTCGTTGTGATTTCCTAAGTCCATTAAAATATGTTCAAGCGCTTCGATTTTCCGCTCCCTGTCTGTCGCCGCCAATACAGCGATGTCAAATCTACCTATTTTTATTAGATGTTGAATGTGGGAGGGATTGTTGGAAAGCAGTTCGTGAGCTTGAAAATCAATACTCACACCGAAATATTTTAGTTTTAATTTTGGCTTTGAAGATTTGCGATTTTCTAAAATATCCAATATCCATTGGCAAACATCAATCTGCGTTTCATAGGATTGCTGAATATTTTTAAAATCGAAACAGATAGGATCAAAAAACGGTCCAGCAATTCCAGGACGTTCAATTTCTTTGTCTTTAATTAATTGCATCATTTCATTGATTGGCGGCATATCTGGATCGCCATACTGATAAAATTCACCAATTTTCTGTGCAGCACAGGCTCGAACTGAAGGGTGAGGATGATCCAGAGCAGCGAGTAAATTTAATTGAGCTTCTTTCCAAATATAACCATAAAAAAAAAGCGGATTTGGCAAGTTAGAATTGTTTCTACACTTAGGGATTCACACTGTTTATTCTCTGCCAAATTGTTTAGCCATTGGAGAATTAATTCCAGATAATCTTCATATCTGATAAGGCGCTGAGCGTAGTAACAAAACTCTTCAACTAATCCAGGTGTTTGATTTTCTTGGTAAGCGATCGCACTTAAAATTGGTGCGATGCGTTGCGCGGAGGATTCAGGTACAAAGTTATTTTGGCGGTATTTCTGTAAATTTTCTGAGCAAATATCTTTAACAATTCTCTCAACCGCTAATTCTCTAATCTTCTCGTTCTGATGACCAATAAATTCAGTGAATCTTGCGAAAGTTATGTTCCATTCCTCAAGAGTAAATAGTTCATCCAGAGGAATATTTCTAAGTTCCTCTTGAATACTTTCAATGTTAAGTTGTTCTTGATTCATCAGATCCTTTTACTATTGGTTTTCATATCATTTTTCGATGAGAACCGATCCGATACCCCCTAACCCCTCTTAAAAAGGGGGATCTCTAATATCTGAATTTCAATTTGCGGATAAATAGCTAACGAACTGGTACGAAGCTATTACCTAAAAGTATCAAACCGCCAAATAAGCACATCAAATATACGCCTAACAACAACAGTCTGGTTCCCCAACTGGAATGGGATTCCCGACAGCGTTGGGCAATATCTTTGACCATTCTATACTTCTGAGCAAACGGTAGGGAACCGTAACCAGACTTTTTGAGCGTCTGGAAAATAGCTATCAGTACGCTATCAGCATCGTCAGTTGATTGAGGTAGTTCTCGCCGCAGTATCTTCAGAATCTTGGCACTGCGAAAGCTAGCAGGGATGCTAAACGCAATCAAAAATCCGAGGAAAAGAAAAATCCCAGTCCCTGGACTCATGCCGATAAAAACTAGCAATCCGACTGCGAAAAGTTTGAACAAAACATCGGTGTAGGGATGGCGGGAAAATATTAATAAATCTAGGATGCGTCCTCCATCTAAGGGCAAGATAGGGAGTAAATTGAAGTAGTTAATAATTACTAGAAAGCTGATTACCTCTTGCAAACCTAAGGAACGCTGGAGAGAATCGGGAATTGCCAGCGCGATCGCAACTCCTAAGATTATCCCCGGAACCGGACCCGCCAGCAAAACCAGAAATTTTTCCCGAATCGTAGCATTTTCTTTGCGTCCGGAAGCCGCAGCACCAAATAAGGGCAAGAAGAAAATCGACGTATCTTTATAGCCGCACCCTCTCATCGTCAAAAAGTGCCCCAGTTCGTGCAAAAACAGGACGCCGATGAGAATCAGCAGTGTCTCCAAGTCGAAAAACGGCGTGAAGGAGATGGCAAACACGACCAAACTGCCAAGCAACAACCAAGACTTTATCCCCTTTCTGGCGCGTCCCCGTTCGATTCGTTCCATCCGGCGGAATCCCTCAACTTCCACCGCCGGAGGAATCTCCACATATCGATAGGGTTCTGTTTTTGCCTTTTGCGTCCACTTTTTGACGAGAGTTATATACTTGCTGTTATCTTTCCCCATCTTGATAGCTGTTTTCATCGCAGTACCGAGATTGAGTTCTAGCAGTTCTGTTCCTTTAATCGGTGACAGCTGCCCTGATTTCACCAAGCTGTCTATGTAGGTGACATGATGCGATCGCAATGTCTCAATAAACGCCTTTGATGACATGGCGAGGGGCATTTTTGTAAGCGCCAAATGCTCAAGCTTGTCTTGATGGACTTGCCACTGTTCCTGGGTTTCCACCGCGTAAGGATCTTGGAGAATGGTATTGGGTATTTTCCCAATCACGCCGTAAGCCTGTCCATTCATCGTGTGTAACAGGACACCATCCTCAAAAAAAGTAAAGAACTCAATCGTAAACAGCCTCACCGATTCCGGCAGGCTACGAATGTTTACATTGGCGAATGTTTTAAATGCCTCGTTGTATAGCACCATCCCCCAGCTTTTCGAGGCATCCAGGTAAATGTCATTAAAGCTGAAATAGGAACAGAACTGAAACCCTAGCTTTTCAAGTTCTGGCAATGGAATCTCAAATAAATCTTTGATATAAGCAGGGATTTCCTCGCCGCTCCGAATTTCGTATTCGATATACTGTAGAGTCAAGCCTAAAAGTCGCTGAAAAAAAATCAAGTAGGGTGCCACTACTAGCAACCCATAGACTGCTAATCCGTAAAGCAAATATTCCATTAACGGCTCAACCCTGTGTGTAGTTTGCTACCAGGCGGGGTCAACGTAGAGATTGATAGTTAACTGTTCGCACCCTGCCGGTACTGCTGTGATACAAGCACAGATAGTATGTCCGTCCCCTACCTCCACTTCGCAGGCGTGACACGAACCCATTAGGCAGCCAGTGGGAATGAACACCCCAGCCCGTTCTGCTACCTGTAATAACGCTTCTCCTACCTCAGCGTCAACCGCAATGTCGTCAGGTAAAAAAAGTACACTTACGCTCATCAGTAGTTGGTAATAGGTAATTGGTAATGGGTAATTGGTAATTGGTAAAAAGCAATTACCAATTACCAATTTTTTAAGACAAAACAGGGTTTAAATCTAGGTGAGCTTCCACCGTATCTGCCAGCGAATCCAAAATTGCTTCTCGGTGTTCGCGGTAGTTGGCGACGCCTGTGGGGAGAGATGGAAGTCCCCGTTGCTGCCGTAGGTGATTTAACCAGGATCTTCGCCAAGGACCATTATCAAAAAGACCGTGGAGATAAGTGCCCACAACTGATTGAGTGCCATCGACAATCCCCAAAGTGGGATCGTCAAACAGCGTTTTGTAGGAGTATTGCCTCGGTGCCTGCCCGGATGCCCCCATTCCTTCCTCTGAATCCAACAGCCGCGTGCGCCCCTGATGGATTTCATAACCGGCGACAGGTAAACCAGCTTGAGGATAGTTAGAAGTTACGAGTCGCTGGCGGGCGATTTTTTGGGCGGTAATCACGGTTTTTACGGGTAACAGTTCCAGACCTTTGTAACGTCCCGTTTCGCCTTCAATTCCTTCGGGATCGGCTAAAAATTTGCCCAGCATCTGGAACCCGCCGCAAATCCCCAGAATGGTGCCACCTGCTGCCGCGTAGTTTTGAATTGCCTGCGCCATGCCGGTTTTTTGCAGCAGTAATAAATCAGCGATGGTGGTTTTGGAACCCGGAATAATCACGGCATCCGGATGTCCCAAGGGTTCTCTGGGGCTAATGTATTTCACCGTAACGCTGGATTCTGCTTCCAGAGGATCGAAGTCGGTGAAGTTAGAAATTCGGGGAAGGCGGATGATGGCAATGGTGAGATCGCTGTGAGACTTGGTAGTGCGACGCTCAAACAAATCTAGGGAATCTTCAGCGGGCAAAGCTTGATCGATCCAGGGAATGACACCCGCTACGGGAATGCCGGTGCGTTGTTCTAACCAGGTGATGCCGGAGTCTAAGAGCGATCGCTGTCCTCGGAATTTATTAATTACAATACCCTTGATCAGCGCCCGTTCTTCCTTCTCCAGCAACTCCAGAGTACCCACCACATGAGCAAAAGCGCCCCCCCGGTCAATATCCACTACCAGCAGAGTTGAAGCATTTAAATGCTTCGCTACCCGCATATTCGCCATGTCGCGGTGCTTGAGGTTAATCTCCGCTGGGCTACCAGCTCCCTCACATACAAGTAAATCAAATTCTTCGGAGAGACGTTGCAGCGATTCTTCAATTGCCTGCCAACCTATGTCAAAATACTGCTCGTAGTACTCCGCAGCACCCACTTGCCCGACGGATCTGCCTTTGATAATCACCTGGGAAGTCATGTCCCCTTGGGGTTTGAGTAAAATTGGGTTCATCTCCACCCAGGGCGTTACTCCCGCAGCCCAAGCTTGCACTGCCTGGGCATAACCAATTTCTCCTCCAGTGGGCGTCACGTAAGAATTCAGCGCCATATTCTGCGCTTTAAAGGGAGCCACTCGCCAGCCGCGCCGAGATAGAATCCGGCAAAGTGCAGCGGTGAGTAGAGATTTTCCTGCGTGGGATGTGGTTCCCACGACCATAATCGCTTTCATTTTAATAGTTAGGGGATATAGGGAAGAGGAGGGAGCAGGCAAGTCGGGAAGCAGGGGAACAGGGGGGCAAGGAAGAGGGGGGAGCAGGCAAGCCGGGAACAGGAGATGAACAGGGGGCAGGGGAAAATTCTTACTCAGCACTCAGTTCTCAGCACTCAGTCCTCAGCCCTCAGTCCTCAGCACTCAGTCCTCAGCACTCAGTCCTCAGCCCTCAGTCCTCAGTCCTCAGCCCTCAGCCCTCAGAACAACCGGAACCAACGATTTAAGGCATTATAGAAGCGATCGCCAAGAGAGGGGGGAGGCCACGAACCACCCTGAAGTTCCCATTTTTCTACCAATTGGCGTCCCAAGGGTGTGAGGCGAAAACTATCGGTGATTCCTTGACCATCCACTTCTCGCCGCAGGATGCCTACCTGAATCAGCCACAACAGGGAACTTTCTGCACCTAGTTCCCGCAAAGGCTGGCGGGTGTACTGGTGTTGGACGCCTGAAGAACTAGCGATCGCTTGCAGGGGAACGCTCGTTGAGCGCATCGCCGCAAACAAAGGGAGGAGGAAGGGCGAACAGCGCATCGCCCGTTCGGCACGGGATACACTGCCAGGGGAATATTGAATCGACTGGGAGTTTTTTGCCTCAACAGAATTCATCTCTTATCTCTAATGCCAGGAAACAGCAGAGGATTAACAATTGCCATCTAGTCAATTTCGGTTATTCATTAACCGATTTTTATCGTTCGCACCCACAAACTCTATGGTTGTAGCTGCAGACGCTCTCCGGCGCGTCTCGATAGGAGACCTACTGCCGTCATCCACCTTAGCTTAGCCCAAGCGCAATTTTAAAATATTGTAAAATTTGATTTTCACCAAACAATCATAACTGAGCAGGAAATAGAATTTATGGCTCTAGCAGTCGGTACAACGGCACCCGCCTTCACCGCCAAAGATACCAATGGGAACACCGTCTCCTTGTCTGATTTGGCGGGAAAAACCGTGATTTTGTATTTTTATCCCAAAGATGATACACCCGGCTGTACCAAACAAGCTTGTAGCTTTCGAGATGCCTATGCAGACTATCAAGGCAAAGATATTGTAGTCTTGGGCGTGAGCAAGGATGATGAATCGTCTCACCAGAAATTCACCGAGAAATTCAATTTGCCTTTTCCCCTACTGGCAGATGTCGATGGCAGCATCATCAAAGCTTATGAAGTTGAAGGAAGTAGCGGCTATGCCCAGCGCGTAACTTACGTTATTGATGACACTGGCAAGATCGTTCACGTTGATTCCAGCGTCAACACGGGTAGTCATGCTCAGGATATCTTAGCGGCACTGGCTTCTTGAGCCGACGACTTTAGTATCTGCGACTAATACGAGAAGCCCGATTTCGTTAAGAAACCGGGCTTCTCAACCACAGGACTATTTGAATACTGACTAATTTGGCGTCGAAGAGGCGGGTGTAACTGAGTTTGTCGGGTTGACAGGTGATGCCTGATTTGGAGTGCCAAGAAGTTGTAGTTGTTGACGCCGGAACTGCTCGGCGGCAGTATTCAGATTTTTCTTCTGGTCGGTATTAAACTCCTCCATACTGCGAATGTTGCCCAGGGTGGCTCGATGCATCAAGTCAAAGACACCGGAAGCACCTCCATTATTCGTCCGAGAAAATGGGTCTGTATTTTGCTCTTGGAAAGTGTCTGCGGGATTGACCTCCCCTGGTTGCGACAGGGTTGCTTGAGCCAGAGTTAATTGAGGCAGCAAGCAGGAGGCGAATCCCATGCCAGCCAGGACACCGAGAACCAGTTTAGTTTTTTTATTCATGGCAATTTGGGGCGAAACACGCTAAGAAAGTTTTGAGTTTTGAATTTTGAGTTTTGAATAAAGACAAAGAAATTTATCTCTATCTATGTTCAACTTTATAACTCAGAACTCGATCGGGACTTAGTACTCATCACTCAACACGATTCTTAAGCAAACCGGCGACGCAGCAGTGGTTGAATTGCTAATAATATTACTGCATCAAAACCGAGAAGCACCAATATCGCAGTGCCAAAAGTTACAGCACCCCAAGGCGCTTGCATGACGACGCTACTGAGTGCCCAATCACTGTGGAGATACAGATAACGAATTGGCTCAATCGCATAGCTGAGGGGGTTGAGAGTTGCGACAACTTGCAACCAATTGGGCATGAAGGATAAAGGGGCGAGGGCTGTGCTGGCAAACAGTAAAGGCAGGTTAGTAACAAAAATTACAGCAATCAGCTCGACGTGACCGGGTAAAGCAAAAGCCAAACCCAAACTCAAAGCGGTGACACCTAGAACCAGCAACAGAACAATCAACGCGATCGCGCCTAAGCCCAAAAGATTGGGTAAACCGGCTCCCAAAAAAGCGCTAGCGGCAACAATGACTGCGGCTTGGATTAAGCTCAGCGTCACAATATAGATAGCAGAAGCAGCAACAATCGAAAATCGGGATGCCAAAGGAGCGACTAATAAGCGGTTGAGAAAGCCAAATTCCCGGTCAAACATCACCGGCAATCCAGCATTCAGTGCCCCAGCAAACGCGGTAAAAACAATCACCCCGGCACCGAGAAATTGTCCGTAGCTCAAGTTATTGCCAAAAATGCCTTGAGGAGCATTTTGAAACAGCGCCCCGAATAGAACCAACCACATCAAAGGCTGGATAATTCCCGCCACGAGAGTCGAGGGACGCCGTTGCAATTGAATGAATAAGCGCTTCGTTAAAGCCAGAGTTTCTTGAATAAAGTCGCTGACGAGGCTGGATGCAGCACCGGCATTAGATTTACCAGATGCCTCTGGCTGCAACCGGATGTCAGGTTTAGGAGGCGTTATCGTACTGCTCATATCAATTTTGGATGTTGGATGTTGGATGTTGGTCGCTTGGTGGTGTAAAAGCTCGCTCTACCGCATATTCTGCTTTTTCTCTGCCTTCGGATCGCGGCTACCCGCTGCTGCAAGTTCTGCATCCATAAGGGTTCTACCCGTAGCGGCGAGGTAAACATCATCTAAGCTAGGTCTAGCTTGGGCAATGCCAAAAATCGGTAAATTAGCTGCTTGTAGAGATTGCTGTATCGTCATCAGCGCCTCGCTTTGGGGCGTCACGACTAAATTGAGAGAATTCCCCTGAGCGCTATTGATAATTACTTCTTGGACAAAGGGTAGAGATTGCAGCAGATTTTTTGCTTTCTCTGCTTCCTCAACGGGAGAAAATTCGCGGATACGAAGGGTGATGCGATCGCCTCCCACCCGATCCTTCAACTCAGAAGGCGTCCCAGAGGCAATCACCACCCCTCGGTCGATAATCGCCACCCGGTCGGCTAAAGCATCAATTTCTTCTAAATAGTGGCTGGTCATCAGCACCGTTGTCCCGGAGGCTCGCAACTGGCGCAAGAAATCCCACACGACTACACGGCTTTCAATATCCAGTCCCACAGTTGGTTCATCCAGAACTAAGACATCTGGCTGATGCAGCAACCCAGCGGCTAAGTCGAGGCGCTTGCGTAAACCGCCAGAGTAGGTGCCAGTTTTTTTATCGGCGTATTCTTGCAATCCCAAGATGCTCAACACCGCCTCAATTCTCTGTTTCGCCACAGCACCGGGGAGGTGATACAGGGCGGATTGCAGTTGCAAGAGTTCTCGCCCCGTCAGCACCTTATCTAAGGCTACCTCCTGAGCCACATAGCCCAAGCGTTGCCGTGCCCCCCTAGGGTTATCCACAACGGAGATGCCAGAAACCTCAATTTTGCCAGCATCAGGTGCTGTCAGGGTACACAAGACCCGCAGGGTTGTCGTTTTCCCGGCACCATTCGGTCCTAATAGACCAAAAATTTCACCCGGTTCTACCTGAAAGGAAACATTTTTAACGGCCTCTACTGAGCCGTAGCGTTTCTGAAGCTTTTCGATTAAAACAGCGGGAGCCATAGATGTCCCAAATTAACAAATCTAAACACTCTTTGTTTCTATTGTATTTCAATCCCTCATCAGGATTTATACTCCTAACGTACTGGAATTCTCTACTTGAAAGGCGAAAAGTCCGTACCGTGACATCCCAGGACGAACAGCGCCAGACAAGCATACGGAGCAAGCGATCGCGCTAGCATTGGCTCAGACCCAGACCGCCGATTAATACTGCAAAGGAGAGTGAATACCTATGGTGACTGCTGCTGTTGTCCCAGCAAATTTCTCTCTAGAAGACTTTATGCGAAATCCCCCCGAAAAAATGGAGTGGGTGGATGGGGAACTTGTGGAGAAAAATGGAGTGACGCTCAAGCATAGTAAAATTCAGCTGAGACTGGGCAGTGACTGGAGAGATTACATGATCTCAAGTGGTCAAGGGGGAGAAGCTTACACAGATGTCCCTTGTCGCACCAACAAACAGGGACGGCGTCCAGATGTAGCTTATATCACTCCTGAACTGTTAGAGCAGTATGGCGAATTTGAGACTCTGCCGCAGAGTTTCCCGCTGGTTGCAGAAATCGTTTCACCCACTGATTTGGGTGAGGATATATTTCTCAAAGCACGCGAGTATTTGGATTCAGGTTGTTTGGAAGTTTGGCTGGTATTTCCTGAAAGTCGATGGATAATTGTGATTACCCAAACTCAAGCGTTGATGTTGACAACGGGTGAGGTAATCAGCACTCAAACGGTATTGCCGGGATTTAATGTAGCGGTGGATGAGTTGTTGGCTTGAGGCGCAATCCTGCTACTGTCAGGTTCAATGTATGCGATCGCGCGAATTGTTGATGGAAAGGCGATCGCTCTCAAACTTTACTCCTACAAACCCTCTTCTCGTCGGACGCGATGTTTTTCTAGCAACTCAGGAAAATGTTTAAGATCGTCAATTGACTGGGGAGCCGGATACCATTCTGTAGTAGGTTCAGCCGTCACCCTATCCATGTAAATCCGGAAGGCTTCATCGTCGTCTCGATTTTTTCGTATGTAGGTTAGTAGTTCTTTGCGACTCATTTCCTCAAAATTTGGTTTCGTCATAAAAGTTTCCAAAGTCCATTGCGATTAATCAGGATTGCTGTCTCTTCTCCAGCTAGAAAGAATACTCCTCCTGTGGGTTCATCTATGCGAACTATATAAATAGGCAAATACATCTTTGTTGCCCAATAACTCAGGATGAAGCAAGTCAATAGCTGTGCTGATGTAGGAATAATTCACACCCTTCGTTACTTTATGTTTCCTAGTTTAGCCCTGAGTGCCTCTTGAGAGTTCCTTGCTAAAACGCGATCGCTTTTAACGCAAAAAAACCCGCCTGTGCGGGTTTTGTGTAGACGCGATTTCTAATCGCCGGATCATTGCAAAATTGCGATCGCGCTGATTAATGTCTGTAGCTGTTCGCCAACAAATGCGGTGAATTGATGCGTCACTGGCAAACTATCGACGACAATGCCGGTGCAGAGCAGCATCATGTAGAGGATGGAGTATTTAAAAAGCGATCGCGCGACCTGTTTATCTCCAGGTGACTGCAACAGCTGCCATGCTTTCTTAATAAAGATACTCCCAAGGATTGAGGCAAAAATGCCATAAACGATACCAGACGCCCCCAAAGGATAAACCAGCAACAACGTCATCGGTACCATAATCAAGGTGTAAAGCCAAATTTGCCGAGTCGTGACAACTTCACCTTCAACAACTGGCAGCATCGGAATGCCGACTTTGGCGTAGTCATCTCGAATCATTAAAGCTAACGCCCAAAAATGGGGAGGCGTCCACACAAACACAATGGCAAAAAGCAGCCAAGCTGCCCAGCTTAAGGTGCCGGTAACAGCTGCCCAACCGACTAGCGCCGGAATCGCCCCTGCTGCACCGCCAATCACGATGTTTTGCGTGGTGTGGCGTTTTAGCAAGTGGGTGTAGATGCCCATGTAGAAGACAACGCCTGATATTGCTAAGAGAGCGCACAGCAGGTTGGCGAAGACACTCAGCAAGGTGAAAGAAAGACTTGCCAGGACAATTGCAAAAATTAGCGCATCGCGGGACTGCACCCGACCGGAAGGAATCGGGCGGTGGCGGGTGCGCTCCATTGCATAATCGATATCGCGATCGTAGATGCAGTTAAGGGTTTGAGCAGATGCAGCAGCGAGAGTTCCGCCTGCCATCGTCACCAATAACAACAGCGGGTCTACCTGTCCATCTGATGCCATCCACATACTCGCCGCCGTTGTGATCAGCAGCAGGGGGATAATTCGGGGCTTTGTCAGCTGGTAGTAACTTTGAATGACCTCTAGGAAGTTTTGGTGTCTGCGGGAGACATCGGTTCCAACTATCATTTCCTGCATTATTTATTTTTTTCCTAAGTTACTTAGCCTGCCGCAACGCGATCGCTCAAGGGTAAACGAGCGCAGGCTTTGTTTGTGGAGTCCCACCCTGAGGGATGCGGAGCGATGAAGAGCTATACGGAGGGGTTTGGAATGACACTAGCGCGATCGCGCAACGCTAAAACACTAAAAGCAACCAGCGATCCGAGTAAGGCGGCTCCGACTGCCTGGTGAGCCACGGTCAAGGGTTCTACTTGGAGGTGTAAACGGAAGGTCGCCACACCAAGAATCACTTGTAACATCAGTAAACCACCACCTAGATTAGCCAGACGGCGCAGCAGCGGGTGCAGTGCGGGTGTGCGCCATGCCAAAAGCACGACGGCGGCGATCGCTAAAGTTGGTGGAACAACACCCGCAATGTGGCTATTCATCACCGTACACAATTCTTGCGCCCCAAAGCACTGATGTAGCGCCCAGCGAGAACCCACTAATCCACCCAGGAGGCTTTGTAGATAGACCAAAATGGCAGCCGTTAAGCTCACCCAAGGCAATTTTCCCACCGTGCCCGTGCCTTGATAAGGCAAGAGTGCCGCGCCGATTGTCAGTAGGGTGATGAAAAACAACAGTGCTGTTCCCAGGTGAGCGGTGACAATATCAAAACGCAGCAGTTGCGTTACCGTCAGTCCCCCTAAGACGCCCTGAAATACCACTAAAAAGAGTGCGAAGGTGGACGCCCAAGGCAACCATTTCGGGAGCGATCGCTGGTGCCACCAGGAAAGAACAGCTAGCGCGATCGCCCCTAAGCCTATCGCCGCCGCGTCCAACCTGTGAAACCACTCCAGAAACACCTGAAGATTCATCTGCGAAGAAGGCACCAGTTGACCGTAGCATAAAGGCCAATCCGGGCACGCCAGCCCAGCATTCATCACTCTTGTGGCACTCCCAATCGCCATCAAAACCAGCGTAGCTACGCCCAGCCGAAACACCAAGCGACGGATCTTGTCCCTTGGGTGGGAATCCTCCAGAGTGCGAACATCCTGATGAAGGACGGATTCTGTCATAGCGTTCAAAAAGCTAATTTTTCTTAATCAAATCCAGAGTATCCGCTCAATTCCAACCTAGCATCTGCTTAGGGAAGATGACCGACTCTAGCTACCACTCTAATGATCCCGTTGCACCATCAGCCACAGCTTTATGAATTTCTTCCAATTGCCGAGATTTGGCGGAAATTGACGCGAATTCGGGCGATGAGGTGACATTGGCTTCTAAAATTTTTATATTTCTTCTAGATTAAGTAGTTAATTGTCAAAAAAATCACTGGTATAGGACTTACGCAAAGCTTATGCATATAGCGTTTTTTCGGGTTCAATCCCCCTGTGGTTGCCCTTCCTATGTGGTGATGTGCGGCGAGTCCTGTTGTATTTAGAAAAAAATCCGCTAAAATCCACAGGCAACCTTGGGCTGCTAAATCCTGAATCCCCCAAATGGCGGGAGACGCCTACCAGGCTGAATCCTGGCAGCAATTGCTTTGTCTGCTGGTAACTTTCCTGAGTAAATGGCGGCGATCCCAAAAAAATACCAAAAGATAAGTCAGATAGGCTCACCTTTATGGGATCTCTGCCTTACCGTGGTTAATGAGGCGGAACTGATTTTCTAAGATCGAACACAAAGGCAGCTTCAATTCGAGGCAGTCTAGATAGACCGAATCTGTCTTTTGCATCAGCCCACACTGTTTTATTCAGAAGTTTTGCACCAAATCCAAGACAAAGCCCGTGAAAATCCCAAGCTCGATATTAACTTTACTGGTTGGCATTGTGCTGACCCTTGTCAGCCTGTGGTACGGTCAAAACCACGGTCTTTTGCCGATAGCAGCCTCTGAGGAAGCGCCCCTAATAGACACGCTGTTTAACGCGATGATGACCATTTCCACAGGTCTGTTCCTGCTGGTTCAGGGAATAATCATCATTGCGGCGATTAGATTTCGGCGTCGTCCTGGTGATGATACGGACGGGCCACCCGTGCATGGCAACGTTCCCTTAGAAATTCTGTGGACGGCGATTCCAGCAGTGATCGTCCTGGGAATCTCGATCTACAGTTTTGAGGTTTATGGTCAGATAGGCGGACTGAATCCGATGGAGCATTCGGTTGCCCACGTTCAGAGTCATAATCATCAGCAGGTTGCCAAAATGCCAGGAGCAGCGATCGCAGCTACCTTGACAGAGGCTGAAAACGCCACAGACACTGAAAATCGCAATCAGCAGCTGCAAGAAAAAGTCCTGGAAGACCAGGCTACGGCAAAAGTTCGCAAGGAGCTTCCCCAACTGCGGGATTCATCCAACATGGGCATAACAACTTCCGGTCGCATTGGTCCCACACCTGACAAGCAAGGTCAAGACCCAGAATTTTTTGTGAATGTGACGGGTTTACAGTTTGCTTGGCTTTTTAACTACCCTGGAACCGATGTGACAGCTGGCGAATTGCATCTTCCGGTGGGACGGGAAGTGAAATTGAACATCTCGGCAAATGATGTCATACACGCTTTTTGGGTGCCTGAGTTTCGCCTCAAGCAGGATGCGATTCCAGGACGACAAACTGAGCTGCGGCTTACACCCAGCAGAATCGGTCAGTATCCGGTAATTTGTGCGGAACTCTGTGGTGCTTATCATGGAGCCATGAAGACAACGGTAATTGTTGAGACACTCGAAGATTTCCAGAAATGGCTTGCCGAACAGCAAGAAGTTGCTAGTTCGGATGCTCTAGATCGGGCGGTGGCAGTAAACCCCGCAGAACGCTCCGATGCTGAGTTTTTGGCTCCCTACGCTAGTGAAATGGGGATCGATGCCGAAACTCTACACCCTCTCCACCACCATTAATGGAAGACTGCTAATCGCTAATGGCTAATGGGAAAAAAGACAATTCTTCAATTCTTCAATTAGCAATTCTTCAATGATTTATGACACAAGTAGAGCTTCAAGAACAAGCCAATCTACCGGCTCACGGTAAACAACCGAAGGTAACGCATTGGCGAGAATACTTTAGCTTTAGTACCGACCACAAAGTGATTGGGATTCAATATCTGGTCACGACGTTTATCTTTTATTTGATCGGTGGGGTACTGGCAACAGCCGTTCGCACGGAACTGGCAACACCAGCGTCCGATTTTGTCCCCCCAGATGTTTACAACAGCTTATTTACGGTTCACGCGACGGTGATGATCTTCTTGTGGATCGTGCCTGCGGGAACCGGCGGCTTTGGTAACTACCTGGTGCCCTTGCTGATTGGGGCAAGGGATATGGCGTTTCCCAGACTGAATGCGATCGCCTTCTGGATGATCCCACCCGCTGGGTTGCTGCTGTTGAGCAGTTTCTTAGTCGGGGCACCCGGTGCGGGTTGGACTTCTTATCCCCCCTTGAGCCTTGTCAGTGGCAAACCCGGTGAAGCGATTTGGATTCTCAGCGTCCTGATCCTGGGAACCTCCTCGATTTTGGCAGCGATAAATTTTCTCGTCACCATCTGGAAGATGCGGACGCCGGGGATGGGGTGGAATCAAATGCCCTTGTTCTGCTGGGCAATGCTCGCTACCTCTGCATTGGCTCTCATCGCTACGCCAGTCTTAGCAGGGGCACTGATTCTACTATCTTTTGACCTGCTGGTGGGTACGTCCTTCTTTAACCCGACTGGCGGAGGAGATCCGGTGGTGTATCAGCACCTATTCTGGTTTTACTCTCACCCGGCGGTTTACATCATGATCCTCCCCTTTTTCGGGATGATCTCAGAAATTTTGCCGGTTCACGCCCGCAAGCCGATTTTTGGTTATAAGGCGATCGCTTATTCCAGTCTGGCGATCAGCTTTTTGGGGCTAATCGTCTGGGCGCACCATATGTTTACCAGCGGCACCCCTGCCTGGTTGCGGATGTTTTTCATGATCACCACAATGGTGATTGCTGTCCCTACCGGGATCAAAGTTTTTAGCTGGTTGGCAACCATTTGGGGTGGCAAACTGCGCCTAAACAGCGCCATGCTGTTCGCAATGGGCTTTATCTCCATGTTTGTCATCGGCGGCATCAGTGGCGTCATGGTGGCAGCCGTGCCCTTCGATATCCACGTTCACGACACCTACTTTGTAGTGGCTCACCTGCACTACGTCCTCTTTGGCGGCAGTGTATTCGGCATTTATGCCGGATTTTATCACTGGTTCCCCAAGATGACGGGGCGGATGCTGAACGAAACTTGGGGCAAAATTCACTTTGTCTTGATGTTGATTGGCTTCAATATGGCCTTCCTGCCGATGCACAAGCTAGGTCTAGAAGGCATGAACCGGCGGATTGCTGAGTATGACCCGAAATTTACTACGCTCAACTTAATTTGCACTATTGGGGCATACATACTCGCCGTGTCCACCATTCCTTTTATTGTCAATGCCTGCTGGAGTTGGATTGCGGGTCCCAAGGCACCTGACAACCCTTGGCAAGGACTGACCCTAGAGTGGATGACGACCTCGCCCCCGCCACCGGAAAACTTTGAGAAAGACCCAGTGTTAGCCACAGGACCTTATGACTATGGCATGGGCGATCGCCGGACTCAAGTCGAGGTGCCCCTTGACGAGCCTCGAAATCCAGTCTTGGCTGCTGGCCCTGACTCGGTTCTACGTGCCGATCCCGATCCCGCAGTGGCGGCGCATCCAGATGACCGCCAAGGAGAAAGTCACAATCGGTAATCGGGAAAAAGGTAATCGGGCAAAAACGACTACCCATTACCTATTCCCCACTACCCATTACCTATCCAATTTCTAGAGGAGATTCATGCAAGGTTCAACCATTGACCCAGCGAAGACTGCCCTCAATTATCACCACAACTCAGAAGCAACCGTGGAAGCCCACGGCGTAGAACATCATGATTTCCGCATCCAGGGGCTGATTGTGTTTCTGATTGCGGAAGGCATGATCTTTGTAGGCTTATTTACCGCCTATCTAGCCTTTCGCGCCGTGGCACCGAGTTGGCCCCCGGAAGGAACGCCAAAGTTAGAGCTATTACTGCCCGGAATCAACACAATTATTCTGATTTCCAGCAGTTTCGTCATCCACAATGCGGATACTGCCATCAAAAAGAACGATGTGGCAGGCTTAAGGACTTGGTTTGCCGCAACTGCCCTGATGGGAGCGATTTTCCTAGGGGGTCAGATTTACGAGTATACCCATTTAGAATTTGGCCTCAGCACTAACTTGTTTGCCAGCACGTTCTATGTTCTAACTGGTTTCCACGGTCTCCACGTTCTTTTGGGGCTGGGGGCGATGATTGCCGTTTTGTGGCGCAGTTTCAAACCAGGTCACTACAGCAGCGAACACCACTTTGGCGTCGAAGCCGCAGAGATTTATTGGCACTTCGTCGATATTGTGTGGATTGTTCTGTTCACCATCCTCTATCTGATTTGAATCTTTGTTTTTGCTTTTTTTGACCAAACTTGCCCCCAATTGGGGGCTTTTTTATGAGGAAAAGTTACTCTACTGATTGGAGGAGGGAAGGAGTCTTAAAATTTTAGATTTGAGGTTTGGGATTTTGGGTTGAAAATCTTAGACAGGAAGCGACTTTCCCGATTGGAAATCATGCAACTGTTCCGCAAATGGGTGTGAATCGATGGACGCAGATGAACTACTGAGGAAATATGTAGAGGGCGAAAGAGATTTTTGTCTAGCCGACCTAAGTGGAGCTGACTTGAGTGGGGTAAATCTAAGTCAGGCGGATTTCAGTGGAGCCAACTTAAAGAAAGCTACCTTGAGTCGAGCGATTCTGAGCCGATGCACCCTAGCTGCAACCCACATGGAGGAAGCCGACCTGTGTGAGGCAGACTTGCGTAGAGCCGACTTGAGTGGAGCTGAAATGCTTGGAACCTTCTTAATTGCAGCCAACCTGAGTTTATCCGACTTGATTGGCACCGATTTGACGAGAGCCAATTTGAGTTTATCCGACTTGATTGGAGCTAACTTGATTGGAGCTGATTTGAGCGAAGCTAACTTGAGTTTAGCCGACCTGCGCGGAGCTGACCTGAGTGGAGCTGACCTGAGTGGAGCTAATCTGAGCGCATCACATCTCTATGAAGCTGACTTAAGGGAGGCCAACTTGGTGGGGACTAACTTCCGTAGAGCGCTCTACAGCGAACAAACTAAGTTTCCCGAAGAGTTTGACCCAAAACTGGCAGGAGCGTTGTTGATTGCCCCGAATGTATTGCTGGCAGGGATAGACCTGAGTAGAGCGAACCTTCCTGGGGTTAATCTGCGTGGAGCTAACTTGAGCGGTACTAACTTGAGCAAGGCAGATATGGTTTGGATAGATTTGAGTGGAGCCAACTTGAGTGGAGCCAATCTCAGCCAAGCCAATTTGAGTGGAGCCAACTTGAGTGGAGCCAATCTCAGCCAAGCCAATTTGAGTGGAGCCATCATGCCCGATGGCAGCATTCACGACTAGGTGAGGTCAAATAGTTAGAGGCTAGAGGGGACTTGTGGGGAGAATCTCTGAAAGGGGTTATGCTGTTAGCGATCGCTCAATTGTTTCTCAAACTTGGCATAAGCTTGATTAATCGCCTGCATTTGAGCTTTTGCATGGGTAGAAGGATTAACATCAGGGTGATACTGCCTTCCCAATCGTCGGTAAGCACGCTTAACATCGTCAGCATCAGCGTTCCTTACCACGCCCAAAACTTCCCACCATTCCCCAGATGGCACGGCGTCAAGTATGGATTCACTCGCGCCACATTTTTGCCAAATTTTCAGCGTGTTCCTCTCACCGCCACTCACCAGCGTCTGTCCATCGAAACTGAAGGCAACGGGATGACACCCAGACAGAGTATCCAGCAGTTCTCCAGCGCTTAGGTTCCAAAGTTTGATGGTGCCGTCTCGGCTGCCACTGGCGAGCGTTTTGCCATCGGGGTTGATAGCGATAGAAACAACCGCAGATGAGTGTCCTGTAAGAGTGCCAAGCAATTCTCCAGTCTGGAAATTCCACAACTTAATTGTCGCGTCTCCACTCCCACTCGCTAGAGTCTTTCCATCCGGGCTGAAGGCGACAGAAGTAACCCAGCCTGAATGTCCTATAAGGATGCGGGGCTGTTGTCCACCGCTCAAATTCCAAAGCCTGATAGTTTTATCAGCACTTCCACTGCCAAGAGTTTGGCTATCAGGACTAATAACAACAGACAAAACCGCGTCAGAATGTCCATTAAGCGTGCTTCTTAGTTTTCCTGTATAGGCACCCCAAAGCCTAATCGTTTTATCAGCGCTTCCACTAGCAATAATTTTTCCATTAGGGCTGAAGGCAACCGAGTAAACAAAGCCCGAATGACTGTAAGAAGAGTTTGAATAAAAGAAGGTGTGGAGAAATTCTTTTTTACGCAAATTCCAGGCGGTAATTTTTTGGTCAAAACTGCCACTGGCAATCGTCTGACCATCTGGGCTAATTGCCACTGAAGAAACTTCCTGTCCTTGCCCAAGGAAGTTGAAAATCCGGTTTCCAGTCTTCAGGTTCCACAGTGTAACGGTTCTATCATCACTCCCACTAGCAATCGTCTGACCATCGGAGGTGATGGCAATAGAATTGACTGAGGCTGAGTGTCCTTTGAGGGTATGTACGCATTTCCAAGCTTGAGGTATCTGAGGCTCAATTGCCATCGATTCTGCTGCCATCTTAGGCTTAGCAAATTCCGGTTGAGGTAACGGTGTTTGATGGGTGGAAGTTTTAGGAGTTACAGATGACTTGAAACTTGAGTTAGATGTAGAGACTGGAGATGAAACGTTTTTAAAGGGTGCAGAATAATTCAGATTAAAAACAGTTTTAGTCGGTATTTTTACTTTTAGCGCCTTCAACTCGTCCTCAATTTCCAAAGCAGCAAATTTTTTCTCTAAAACATCACCCGATAACTTGTTATCTAGCGCTGTCAATTCTAGCTCTAGAAGAGCATTAGTATAAGCTTCTTGCCATAATACTTTTTCTTCCATCCGCTCGAAAGCTTGATATGCACTTTCCCCACTTCCAGATTCGTCAATCAGCTTTAATAAACCATAAACGCCCAGTCCAAAAACCGCACCTGTTGCTGCAAAGGAACCCATCCCAATTCCAACGGCTGTTCCCTTGAAAGCTAATCCCATGCCGCCAAAAACAGAGGAAAAACCTGCGCCGCCTACTGCACCAATTCCCATCGAACCTAAAGCGAAAGCATCTCCTTCTCCTATCGCTTTGAATGCTCCATAAGCAGCAACACCAGCAACCGCGCCCGCTGCTGTAACGGGTGCCATGCCAATTCCAACTGCTCCGAATCCTCCGACTAAGCCCATCCCACCAACTGCTGCGGAAACTCCAGCACCCGCCGCCGCGCCTCCGGTAACAAAGGCAGCACCTGAGATAACATCATCTTGTTTATGGGTTTGAGACATAGCTTTTTTCTGGGATAATTTTGGATTTGGAAGTTTCTTTATATACCTACCACAAGCAATTCTAGGCTTAAATTGTATTGGCTCTTCAGTATCTGTTATGCTAGATCAACAATTAAAATGCCAATTTAATAAGCATCTAATCCGGAAGTTTTCCAAGTTTCTAAATCCATAACCCGAGCGTTTAATTAGCTTGAGTTTGTTATTTATATCCTCAACAGTACCACTAGTTGTCCTATTATCAAAGTAAGCAATAATTTCATCAAACCAACGAATAATAGTATTGTGGCTATTTGGAAAATATTTTTTAGCTCTCGATAACCATATACCTAGTTTCAA
>NZ_JBYCCT010000081.1:0-65245 GCF_057473865.1 Coleofasciculus sp. H7-1 | reverse complement strand
CAGTCGCCCGCAATCTAGCTCTCAACCTGTATCGTGATTTAGGCTTTGACAACATGGCTCAAGCTCAGCGTCGTTGTGGGTTCAGCTTGAACCACTTGAAGTCAATCTTTAGAATGAAATAGCCCTGGGGTGAGTATGGTGTAGTAAATAAGGCTGTTTTTGCTGAAAAGTTACTATCTTCAAGAAGGAGTTAGAAAAGGTTGGGCTACTGAATTCCTTAATCAACTCCATACTTCAGTTAAATCCAAGATAAACCCAGGTAAAATATTTTCCCCTGACAAAGTTACAGGATTATTCAGCACTTCCACATCCCGACCTTGCCGATAAATCTCAACTTTCTTGTTTTTCCGGTCAATCAACCAACCTAAAGAAGCCCCGTTTTCCATGTATTCCCTCATCTTGGTTCGCAGGGGTTTCATGTTGTCACTTTCAGAACGTAGTTCCACCACGAAGTCAGGACAAAGAGGAACAAAGCTTTTTCGTTGTTCTGGGGTAAGGGTATCCCATCTGTCTTGACGTACCCAAGCTGCATCCGGAGAGCGATATGCGCCATTGGGGAGATGAAAACCAGTTGAAGAGTTGAACGCCTTACCGAGTCTAGTCTGACGGTTCCACAACCAGAGTTGTCCCTCCATATCCAGATTTCTGTTCCCTGTCTCGCCTCCTGTTGGTGGCATAACAATCAACTCTCCTGTAGCAGTGCGTTCTAATTGTAAGTCTCGGTTAGCGATCGCCAACTGAACGAACTGCTCGTGGGTGACTGTAAGTGTTAGTGTAGGTGGGATATTGACGGCAATGGCTTGGGGTAAGTTGACTTGTGTCATCGTTCAGTCCTCAAACTGACATAATTGTTGCGGTTCAACCCGCACACTACAGAAGCTTGAAATAGTCGGAAGACCTGCTACAGTAATCCTATTTGAGTTGTGAGAGAAGAATTTTTTAACGAACCGCAAAGACACTGCATAGCGCCAAGAGAAGAGAAGAGAGAAGCCTAAGTTTCACAAATGATTTAGGATTGCTATATTTTCAGAGTAACACCCAGACGGGAATCCTTAATGTTACATGGGTATTTCGCGTGTTTAATATTAAATGCAAGATGTCAGTTCACTCAAAAATTATTGGCTTCTGGGTATCGCGCTGAGCAAATGGTAACTCTTGGTTAATCGCATCAATTTCCAGTTGCTCCATTTCATTGATTTGATGGATGTGAGTCCGCAGAACTTGACCCAAACGCGGATTATAGAATCGATGCATACTGTAGTTGGAAGTTGCTGGGAAACCGCGACGTTTTTTATGACGCCCACCAGCACCGGGGTCGAAGCTTTGGATGCCATGTGCGATCGCCCACTCAATCGGCGTGTAGTAGCAGGCATTAAAATGCAGACAGTCAATGTCCTGGTAGCTTCCCCAGTAGCGCCCATACAGTTGATCGCCCTTGGTGAGGCAAAAAGACATTCCAATAGGCTGCCGGTCATCCTGCTCGTCGTAGGCTGCAACAAATAACACTCGATGACGATACTGGGGATGCAGCTGTTCAAAAAATCGCCGAGTTAAATACTTACTTCCCCACCAGCCAAACTTGTCGCACGTATCGGCGTAAAAGTCATACATTAACGAAAACAGCGGCTGAGGAATCTCATCACCCGTGAGGGTTCTGATTTGCAAACCAGCTTTCTCTACCGCTTTGCGTTCCCGTTTGATGTTGCGGCGCTGATTGGCGTTAAACGCGCCCAGGTAATCATCAAAAGTATTAAAGCCCGTGTTTTGCCAAATGAAACTATGGTGCAGCCACGGCGTAAAACCGTGCCGTTCCAGAATCGGTCGCCATTGGGGGTCTACATAGAGAAAATGACAGCCGCTAATCCGGTTCTTTTGGCAAAAATGGTCAATCGCCTCCACCATTAGCTCAGTTAGCTCATCCTCATCTTCACCGGGTGCAATTAAGAAGCGATAGCCTTCCGCTGGCGTCATCGGAGACATTCCCAGCAATTTTGGATAGTATTGCACCCCTAAGCGTTGAGCCAAATCTGCCCACTGATGGTCAAATACAAATTCACCATAACTATGCCCTTTCAGATAGAGCGGTGCAGCCGCAATGAGGTGCCTGTCTCGCCATACAGTCAGGTGAGTGGGTAGCCAACCCGCCTTAGCGCCGACGCTGTCTGAAGTTTCCATATTGTTGAGCCAATCCCATTCTAGGAAAGGCATTTTCAACGGCAGAGCCAGGGCGTCCCACTCGGCTTGGGGCACTTCAGCGATTTTACTAATCCAAGCAACAGAATAGCGGGGTTTAAGTTGTTCCACCATTTCAGGAATCGGGGGTAGAGCGATCGCTAGCGACCTTTCGGACTGGATGGGAAAGCCTCTTCTAGGGTAATGGAACTTTCCCGATCTCATCAAACAGAAGGCGATCGCTAGGGCAAAAACTTCTAAATTATTTTGAAAATTAGGGCGTTGCTAAAATCCTCTGCTGGCTAAGGTCAGGGAGTCACCTACAAAGCCTCGCCTACAAAACCGGACGTGAGACTTTCACCTCCCATTCGGCTCCTCCGTGACTTGGGTAGTTGACAGTACTACCTCCAACCAAACCATCAACGGCTGTTTTTACATCGTCAGGACTTACGCAAAGTTTATATATATAGCGTTTTTTCGGGTTCAATCCCCCTGTGGTTGCTCTCAGATGTGGTGATGTGCGGCGAGTCCTGATTAAACAGACCAGATTTATTCTCTGTTATCCTCCAAATTCTCAAGCTTTTTATGAGCATGAAGTGACGATACAACAGGAGTTTAATCCTAATACTTATTTAGATTTGGATGAGAAGGAGGAGTTTTAGGGGATTAGAGAGAGAACAAGTTCAATCGCCAAGGGCGCAATCTTACCAATTACAACAAAGACAAAATAAATAGATAGTAATCGCCCGTCTTTCAGGCTTTGTTTGTTTAGCTCCAGCATTCGATAGGGCAGACAATATTTTGTCTAGCGAGGCCAGGGAATTCTAGTATCGGCAGCGATTTGGCGAGCGATGACAGCAGCGCCATAGCGATTCAGATGGCTGGGGTCGGCAAAGTAGCCATTTTGGTTTGTCCACTGTCTGGATAAGTCGAGAAAAATGAATCCTTTAGCACTAGATTGGCGGGTCATATAAGGTCTAAATTGTTGCTCAGCTCTGAGGCGAGTTCGATCTAAGTAATCTCCACTTAAAGGCAGGTTGACAAAAAATACGGGAATCCGACGCTGCTTAACAAAGAGCATCAAATTATTTAACGCCACCTCCTGCTTACCTCCAAGTTGTAAGGCACTGTAATCACTGTCATAAGCGCCTGCAACTCGCGGCTTTTGTCGATAGTAAATGGCAGGATTAAATCGGATATTTATGGGGAGAAATCCATTGGCGTCGATTGCCGCTGCCGAGTAGTCGGGAGTCAAGTCTCCTACAGTATTTTGAGCCATTATTGTCTCCCTGGACGGCTGAGGATTCAAAAGGGTGCCATTAAATTGGCTTTCGTCCTTGGGAGTTTCGCCTAGGTTGGTATCGGCAACCCAGTCGGGGTTGGGAGGTGGGGTTGCTGTTTCTAGTGCATCCGGACGATTAGAGGGTGCAATGCCGCTGAAGAGGCGATCGCCCCTTGATAAGCGCTTGTAGCCCGGAGAAGCCAAAATCAGGTTATAAGTCCGATCCACGCGCCCGCTGTTAAAGGCTCGCACTCCATCCGCCCACACAATAAGTTTCGGCAATTGATCTTCGGTTAAGATTTTCCGGAGCAACAAATCAATCACTTGGGCAGTCGCGCCATTCACCCCGAAGTTAAAGATTTTCAATCCCCCAAAGCCTTTACCAGCTAAGGCTTGCTGCATCTGTCTGGGATCGACTCCCTGCAAAGAGCGGGAACTGCCTACAATTAAGATATCTGGTGGGCCAACGGCAGCTACGTAGGACAGATAAAGAACTAGCTGATTATCAAGCAACTGGTTGTTAAAGGTGGGATATTTTAACTGAAAGCTGGTTGCAGCAGCTCTTTTTTGGGCTACCTCCAAAAAAGCCATATACTCGATAATTTTCTTCTGAGCATAGACTCGTTGGGGACTATCGGGTGGCACGGCTTGCAGGGATGCGATCGCGCTCATCCATGTTTGGGCAACTTCATCCCAGTCCGCCGCCGATTTAGCCACTTGAGCCTGGGTAGCAGCGCTGTTAGCTTGGTTAATTGCCTCCGACAAGGAATTACTCTTGGCAGCTGCTGTTGTGGCAGCTAAGGGCTGAACAAGCAGGCTCGTATGGGTGGTTTGGGGTGCTAGCGTTGCCGAACAGCCAATCGATAGCAAGCATCCTGCCACTGAGGCAGCAAAGCGGTACAAGAAGCGATGATTCGCCGCAAAAATAATAAAGAGTCGATATATCATTGAGTTTCTCTCTTGCCTGAGATTGTGCATTCCTGACAGCAAGATAGAATAAATCCAGCAAATTGTTCTCAGTATATTAAGTTAGGTAAGGAGAACACGAATCGCATGGGCAAGGTAGTCGGCATTGACCTCGGAACAACCAACTCAGTCGTAGCTGTCATGGAAGGCGGCAAGCCCGTTGTCATTGCCAATGCGGAAGGCATGAGGACTACTCCCTCCGTGGTAGGCTTCAGCAAAGACGGGGAACGCCTAGTTGGACAAATGGCACGGCGGCAAGCCGTTCTGAACCCACAAAATACGTTTTATGCGGTAAAACGGTTCATCGGACGCAAGTATGCCGAACTCAGCCCCACCTCGAAGCAAGTTCCCTACACGATTCGCAAAGATGACGAGGGCAATATTAAAGTCAAGTGCCCCAGACTGAAGCGGGAATTTGCTCCAGAAGAAATCTCGGCAATGGTGCTGCAAAAGTTGGCAGATGAGGCGAGTCGTTATCTGGGAGTGCCGGTGACGGGGGCGGTGATTACAGTTCCAGCTTATTTCAATGATTCCCAACGGCAAGCGACGCGAGATGCTGGGCGGATTGCCGGGTTGGAGGTATTGCGGATTCTCAACGAGCCAACGGCTGCATCTTTGGCTTATGGTTTAGATCGCCAGGATACTCAGACGATTCTGGTGTTTGACTTGGGCGGCGGTACATTTGATGTTTCCATCCTGGAAGTGGGGGATGGAGTGTTTGAAGTGAAAGCCACCAGTGGCGACACGCAATTGGGCGGTAACGATTTTGACCGAAAAATTGTGGATTGGCTGGCAGAGCAGTTTCTGGAAAAAGAAGGGGTGGATCTCAGACGCGATCGCCAAGCCTTACAACGCCTCACGGAAGCCGCCGAAAAAGCCAAAATTGAGCTATCTGGCGTCACGGTGACGGATATTAACTTACCTTTTCTCAGTGCCACGGAAGAAGGCCCCGTACACTTAGAAACCAGGCTGACGAGGGCGCAATTTGAAGGATTGTGTGGGGATTTGGTGAGCCGATTGAAGGCACCCGTCAAACGCGCTTTAGTTGATTCTGGTCTCAATCCCTCCAAGATTGACGAAGTGGTGTTAGTGGGCGGTTCTACTCGCATCCCCTTGGTGAAACAGCTGGTTCGCAGCTTAATTGACAAGGAACCGAACGAGAACGTTAACCCAGATGAAGTGGTGGCAGTGGGTGCCGCAATTCAAGCGGGAATCCTCGCCGGTGAGGTCAAAGACGTGCTGTTGTTGGATGTCACGCCTTTGTCCCTAGGACTGGAAACAATTGGCGGCGTGATGAAGAAACTCATCCCCCGCAATACGACAATACCCGTGCGGCGATCGGATATCTTCTCCACCGCTGAAAATAACCAAACTTTAGTAGAAATTCACGTACTCCAAGGGGAACGGGAAATGGCGGCTGATAACAAGTCGCTAGGGCGGTTTAAGCTCACCGGCATTCCCCCAGCACCGCGAGGAGTGCCCCAAGTTCAGGTATCTTTTGATATTGATGCCAACGGCATTTTACAGGTGACAGCCTTAGACCGGACGACGGGGCGAGAGCAGAGTATCACGGTTCAAGGGGCTTCCACTTTAAGCGAGGCGGAAGTTAACCGGATGATTCAGGATGCCGAGCAATATGCCTCAACGGATCGGGAACGGCGCGAACGGGTGGAAAAGCGCAACCGCGCCGAAGCACTTGCTTTCAGTGCGGAACGGCAACTCAAAGAGGTGGCGCTGTCTTATGGAATGCAGTTTGCTGCCGGTCAGCGGCGTCGCATTGAGAACCTGGTGCAGGAAATGCGCCAGAGTATTGCCCGCGACGACGATCGGGCTGTGGATCGGGCACAAGGCGATCTTCAGGATGCTCTCTACGAGCTAAACCGAGAGGTGCGGCTGGAATCAATGGAGGACGAGGACGACTTTTTCGGATCGATCCGTCGCACGTTTTCTGGCGAAGGCGATTCCTTGTTTGGCAATTCGACACAAGATCGGTCTGAGGGTAGCCGCTATCAAGAGCGGTCTGAGGGTAGCCGCTATCAAGAGCGGTCTGAGGGTAGCCGCTATCAAGAGCGGTCTGAGGGTAGCCGTTCGCGCGATCGCTATGACGATGACCGTCGCAATAGCGGCTCTACAGGCGGTCAGCGGTATAGTCGGGATAGCGACACGGCTCCCCGCCGGACTTCGAGAACCGTTCAACCTGAGGATGATTGGGATGATGATGATGATTGGCTGTAAATTAGCTATAGCTGTTAGCAATTGAAGCGGTCTGGCACGGATAGTAGAGTATTTGTCTGCTAAAACTGTGAATATCTAGCGCTCAATCAGCTAATCGGTAACAGCTAATCGCTAAAAGCTAATCGTTAATTAACTATGCAAAATTTTCGGGACTACTACCAGATGCTGGGCGTTGCCAGAGATGCCTCCGGCGACGAAATTAAGAAAGTTTATCGGCGGCTAGCTCGGCAGTATCACCCCGATCTGAATCCTGGCGACAACACAGCAGAAGAAAAGTTCAAGGATATCGGTGAGGCTTACGAAGTTCTTTCCGATCCTGGGAAGCGATCGCAATACGATCAGTTCAGCCGTTTCTGGAACCGGAGCGGGTTTAAGGGCGCAAAAGGGACGAAGGGGAGTAAAGCCTGGGGGACTCGCTCTAACAACGGTCGCAACGACACACAGGAATTAAAATACGACGATTACCCGGACTTTAACAGCTTTGTCGATACTCTGCTAGGGCGTCGGGAAACCCGTGTAGCCACCGAGGCACCCAGTCCCAGCGCCAGGGTTGCCTCATCCGATCCCTTCCGCCCTGGCAACACAAAAACATCCTACACAGTGAGTTCGCGCCCTAGTCGCCGCGATGTCGAAGCCAGACTGACGATGCCCCTGGAAAAAGCTTATCAGGGAGGACGAGAGCGGATTCGTCTGGAAGATGGGCGATCGCTGGAAGTGGATATGCCACCCGGAATGGTCAACGAGCAACGCATCCGGCTGAAGGGTCAGGGCATTGAAGGTGGCGACTTATACCTCAAAATTACTGTATCGCCCCACCCCTTCTTTAAAGTAGAAGCTTCGGATATTTTCTGCCAATTGCCAGTCACTCCCAGCGAGGCAGTGTTGGGGGGAGCCGTGGAAGTGCCTACCTTGGATGGTTTGGTGAAAATGACGCTTCCTAGCGGTGTCGGACACGGGAAGCGCCTGCGCCTTGCTGGGAAAGGCTACCCGACAGGTAGAGGCGATCGCGGCGATCAGTTAGTCGAAATTCAGGTTGTGGTTCCCAAAACGGTGACTTCCCAAGAACGGGAACTCTACGAAAAGCTGCGGCAAATCGAAACTTTTAAGCCCCGTCTCGATTTGCCATAACGCTAAAAAATTAGCCCGCGCTAGCAGGGCTAATTTCTTGTATAGCCGCAGACTGAAGTCTGACGGATTCTGGGCTGCAATTGAAATACTGCTGTTTAAGCGCGATCGCGATAGCACAAACCCAACAACGTACCGCTAGCAATCAACTTCAACGCTTCTAATGTCCAGTAGCCCTCGTGCATTTGATTCATCCCGGCAGGAATACCAACAGCGGGTTCAAAAAGATTGAGCTGTAGCCCCATCGCGCTCATTTGTGGGGTTAAGAAATATGTATCAATAATGGCAATTGTCAGCAGGAACAGGGATAAGAAAATTACTCTCTGCCCTCCCAGCTTGGAAGTAGTATGAGTGCGGTGAAGAACCAACAGCCCCGTTAACACTAAGGCTGCACATAATAATTCAATCCGATTAAAAATCCAGAAAATTGAATAGCCAGCTGTTGCAAATCCAGGTTGAGTCATCATCCCTGTTGCAAACAAACTGGGCATAATTACCCAGTCCAAAAGCAGACTGCCGCTAAGCCAGAAAGCTAACGTCAAGGTGACGGTTGTTTGCCATGCTGGTTGCTTTAATCCAGCGCTAGAAAAAGCGGTCATATAATTGTCCTCAACTTTCTGTCTTCTTTCAGCTTATCGAATTGTTTTTAGAAATGATATGAAGTATTTTTTCAATTTTTCGCAGTTTTGATGTTATAAATTTACATTTAGTTAAATTCTCAGAATTTCAGTAAATTCCTCAGTGGCAAAGTCAGGATGCACTATCGGCTTGGTAAAGCGCGATCGCTTGCGAGCGAAAACGGGTGCGAGTCGCTGAATCATCACCGCCTCCAAAGAAGGCGATCGCGCTCCAGACCCGTTTAAGATGTGTGAAACCCTGAAACCAAGATTTCCGTCTAGACGTTTTTTAAGTTGAAATTGCGCCGCAACAGAGTTTGATGACGCTGCTCTAAAAGTTTTTTGGACTCAAGATCGCAAACAGGCTTAACATTTGCCTCGTTCTTCCGATATCGGTCAACTTGTGTTTGCAAATAAAATTAATAAAAAACATCTGTCTAAAGGATGAACTTTATTAGGTAAATATACCTTTAAGACAAGGATGGAATCAGATTTACAGAGTCTTTTGTGGATGCCCTTGCCCAACTAAGATGCTCATCTGGAGAACACTACAGGCTTTTCTTCACTGATGCGAGAAATACAATCAAACTTCGCTTTCTAAGTCTGGAAGTTGCTACTTGTTATCGTTCACCCTAAACCTCAGTCAATCGAAACACACCATAATGAAAGCTATCTTGCCTAAAAATGAAGCTGATCTAGTGTACGCAGCCACTGAGGGCAGCTCAGCAAAGCACTTGCATCGGAAATTCTTCTACAAGGTTGCAGGAGGGCTAGGAGTGGCAACCGTCCTACTGATTACCATTGGTGGGATTTCGTACCGGAGTATCGCCCAACTTGTGCAAGCAAATAACTCAGTAGACGACACCTTTACGATCATTAATCAGCTTGATGATGTGTTTTCCCGAATCAAGGACGCTGAAACTGGACAGCGTGGCTACCTGATCACCGGAGACAAGACTTATCTACAACCCTACTACAGGGCAACACTAGCGATTAATCAACAAGTTGAGTTTCTCAAGCGATTGACTGAAAATAACCTCAATCAACAGCAGAAAATCGATACCTTGGAGTCTTTGATTGCAAGTAAATTTGCTGAATTGAAGCAGTCAATCGAATTACGAGAAAACCAAGGATTTGAAGCCGCACAGCAGTTGGTGAAGACGAATGAAGGCAAGGCGGTGATGGATAATATCCGCCAGCTCGTCAATGACTTGGAAAATGATCAAAAGCAGTTGTTGAAGGAGCGGTACAAACAAGCGAAAAACCAGGCTCGTGACTCTCTGATTACATTTTTAAGCGGTGTATTCCTAAATTTTATGATTGTTTTGTGGGTTTACAGGCTTATTTATGGGGAGATGAGCGATCGCTATCGGACAGAGAATGAACTTCACAAAGAACGCGACTATACATCATTTATTATTCAGACTACACCAGCATTGGTTGTCGGGCTAAAGCTTGATGGGGCGATTACATTTGTCAATCCTGCTGTTGAGCGGGTGACTGGCTACCGCGCCGAAGAATTAATTAGACGCAACTGGTGGGAAATCTTTTATGCTGACGACGAGTACAGCGGCGTCGAGCAGTTATTATCCGCGCTGAAGCAGGGAGGCGTGAGCGACTATGAAACAGTTTTGACCATCCAGAATCGAGAAAAACGGATTATCAATTGGAATGTTCTGAAGCGGTTTGACGAGCAAGACAGATTGGTTGATGTAATTCAATTTGGCAATGATATCACCGAGCGCAAAGCCGCTGAGGAAATTCGCAAGGGCGCAGAACTGCTGCAACTGATTTTAGATAATATTCCCCAATATATCTTCTGGAAGGATAGAAACTCCGTCTACTTAGGCTGTAATAAGATTTCTTGTCAAATCACCGGAATTAGCAATCCAGAGAACATTATCGGCAAGACAGACCATGATTTGTGGTCGCAAGAAATTGCAGAAAAATACCGCAAAGACGACCGTCGCGTGATGGCAACGGATACCCCGGAACTGCATCGCATCGAACGATTGATTCAGCCAAACGATGAAGAATTATGGGTGGATATTAACAAAGTTCCCATTCATGATGCGATGGGGAAAGTCATTGGTATCCTCAGTACGATTGAAGATGTCACCGAACGCAAGCAGGCGGAGAAAGCCTTGCGGCAGAACATGGAGATGCTTGACTTAGCCAGTGACGCGATTATCATTCGGGATTTGAATGACAATATTAGCTATTGGAATCAGGGCGCTGAACGGCTATATGGTTGGACAAAAGCAGAAACACTAGGTCAGTACATCCACACCTTCTTGCAAACTGCCTTTCCCCTACCAAGAGAGGAAGTTCTAGAGATATGCCTGCGTGAAGGGAATTGGGAGGGCGAATTGATCCACACCAAGCGTGATGGCACTCAAATCACCGTAGCGAGCCGATGGACGCTGCAATTAGATGAATTTGGTCAGGTGTCCGCCAGACTAGAAATTAACAATGATATTAGCGATCGCAAGCAAGCTCTTGATGCCTTGCGCCAGTCGGAAGCGAAGGAACGAGAAAAAGCCCAACAGTTGCAGCAAACTTTGCACGAACTCAAAAAGACCCAATCCCAATTAATTCAGACTGAAAAAATGTCCAGTTTGGGTCAACTGGTCGCCGGGGTGGCGCATGAAATTAATAACCCCGTTAACTTTATCTACGGCAATCTCATCCACACCGAGCAGTATACGCAAGACCTGCTCAATCTAATGAAAGTCTACCAGCGATACTATCCCAATCCTGCGCCAGAGATTCAAGAGGAAGTTGAGGCTTTAGACATTGAGTTTGTCCTCGAAGACCTTCCTAGAATGGTCGCTTCGATGAAGCTAGGCGCTGACCGCATCCGCCAGATTGTCCTCTCTCTGCGAACCTTCTCCCGCCTGGATGAAGCAGAAATGAAGCCGGTTGATATCCACGAGGGTATTGATAGCACGCTGTTAATCTTGCAGAATCGGCTGAAAGCTAAACCAGATTCTCCAGGGATTACAGTAATTAGGAAATATGGCACGCTCCCAGAAGTAGAGTGTTATGCCGGACAACTCAATCAGGTGTTTATGAATATCTTGAGCAATGCCATAGATGCTCTGGAAGGGGTAATCTCTAAAAGTCAAAAGCTAATGGGTTCTGGGGGAAAAAGTTCTGATAGCCAATTCCCCATTCCCAATTCCCCATTACCGACAATCCAGATTTGCACTGAAGTTTTGAACGCGAACAAAATTGTTGTGCGAATTGCAGATAACGGTCCTGGCATCGGTGAGAACATCAAGGCACGACTTTTTGACCCGTTTTTCACCACCAAGCCAATCGGTCAGGGCACCGGGCTAGGATTGGCAATCAGCTATCAGATTGTCACAGAAAAACATGGAGGGTCGATAGGTTGCGTGTCGGCACCGGGAGAGGGAACCGAGTTCGTTGTGGAGATTCCGGTGAAACAAAGTCTAAAGCAAGGCAATTGACCAAAACAGGGCTGAGGACTCAGGACTGAGTAACTAGGGCGGAACACTGGCTGCTGTTGGGTTTCCTGCACCTCAACCATTCCCTACACGGAAAGATTTGTCAGTCAGCTAGCCCCGATTACAAACGACGGAAGGGATTTTCAAGGCAATCCTGGTTAGTGCTGTAATCCTTGGAAAGCAGGGCTTTGAAGTTATTTTCCCATTAATTCTCCGCTTTAGGAGCGGCTGTGGGTGGATAGATGAGCGATCGCTTAAAACTGGTTTTTGGGTTTGAGAAAGAAAAGCTTAAAAACCCGTAAAAACACAGTGTTTATTTTCTACAATCCTCTTAAGAATGAGGATTGAGTGAAAGCATGAATCTAAATCAGCGAACTAAAAATTTAAATCCTGATCTTTCATAGTACCACTTAATTTAGGATGCGAAAAGATTATATTTCAAAAAGTTTTGTTTTCATGATTTTGGAAAGTGGCATTATTCTCTAGACGCAGCAAAAATTTAAAAGGTAAACATAACCTTAAACAAAATGCAACAACATCTATCTTGGACACGGAATCGTTCCTACAGACGAGCAGTGACTTGCTTCATCCTAGCCTTGACAGTTACGTACAGTTGTGTAGCCTGTACTCAGCCAAGCGAAAACACCAGAGCCACCTCACCAAGCACCGATCCTCAGCCAGCGAGTGATAGTAGCAATACAGGGGACGAACTAACAACCCTAAATATGGCGGTGATTCCGTGGCAAGTTTCAGCAGAACAGGAAAAGCAACTTCAGCCACTAGCTGACTATCTAAGCAAGACATTAGGAAAACCTGTTAAATTCCAGATTACAAAAGACTACGACACATCTATAGATTTACTGGTGACAGGGAAGGTGGAAATGGCTTTTCTGGGACCCCTGTCGTATGTGAAGGCACATCTTCGAGATCCTCAAGTTCAGCCAATTGTTGCGCCGATTGAAAGAACAACTGGACGACCTTGGTACACAAGCGCGATCGTTGTTAATAATGCCAGTGGTATCAAAACTCTTAAAGATTTAAAAGGTAAGCGATTTGCCTTTGTGAGTAAATCCTCGACTTCGGGTTATTTAGTGCCTTTAGCTCACTTTCAAGACATTGGTATTAACCCCGAACGCGACTTTGCTACAGTCAAGTATGCGGGTAGCCACGACAAGGCAAAAGCAGCTTTATTAGCTGGAAACGTGGATGCGATCGCAGATGATAAACGGTCGTATCTCCAGCAACAAAAAGAGGGAAATATCGATCCTTCAAAATACAAAATTATCTGGGAATCTGACCCAATTCCTCTTTCGCCCATTGTCGTCTCTAGTAAGCTTCCATCCCACCTGATAATCGACCTCAAGAAGGCATTTGTCAATTCTCCAGAAGGACTGCTAGACCCTAGCGGTTCTCAGTCGGCTGGATATACTCTGGTAGAAGATCGAGACTATACACCGATTAGAAAGCTCCAAGAGCGTCTTAAGTTGAAATAAAGCCGAATGTAATGAAAATATTAACTAAGTTTATTGGTTCTTCTATTGCCGTAGTAGGACTAATTTTATCTCTCACAGTTGGGAGCGAATACTGGCTCAACCAAGTGGAAAAATCTACCGAAACCAGCCGAGAAAGAGCCGCTCAAGCTGACCGTATAGTCTTGAATCTAAAAGTTTCTTTAAGAGATCAGATCGCCGCACTGAGGAACTATCTCATCCTCAACCGCGACCCCTCAGACATGGCAAAATATCACAAGGCGATGTCTGATTTTATCATTAACTTGGATGACTTAGAAAGTCTGATGTCGGAAAATTCAGAACTGACAGTTGTTCGCCGTCGCCACAGTTTTCTTGTCCGCTTAGCCACAGAGCTGCGCGATACACCTTCTACCCTTAAAGAGACTCAGCAGGATTTCAGAACGATCAATTCTTTTAAAGAAGATATTGATTTCTCTTTAGATTCTCTGGTTAGTAGCGTTCAGCAGCAGTATACCCTAGCAAGCCAAGAATCAAATAAATTCAAACAGACTACCCACATCATTGGATATGCCACTACAGGTCTGATTCTTCTAATTTTTAGCGTTCAAATGAACTTAATATTAATCCCAGTCATTTTATCTATAAAAAAACTCCAATTGGGAGCCACAAAAATTGGTACAGGCAATTTAGATTATCGCCTAAATATTCAGACAGGAGATGAAATCGAAAAACTTTCTTGCGAGTTTAACCAAATGGCAGAGAAACTTGCAGAATCTTACCATTTTTTAGAGCAAAAAGTAATTGATCGGACTGCTGAACTGATTGCGTTAAACCAAAACTTAGAAATTGAAATTTCCGAACGCAAGCAGGCAGAAACCGAACTTCAGCAAGCTTTGCAAAACTTGCAACAAACCCAAGCCCAGCTTATTCAAACCGAAAAGATGTCTAGCCTTGGTCAAATGGTTGCTGGTGTGGCTCATGAAATTAATAACCCAGTTAACTTTATCCACGGCAACCTTGTTTATGTGAGCGAATACACGCAAAATTTGCTGAGACTGGTGCAGCTTTACCAAAAACACTATCCTAACCCAATTACCGAGATCAAAGAACAGACCGAAACTGTTGAGATTGATTTTATTATTGCAGATTTAGATAAAATCCTATCTTCGATGAAAATTGGCACTGAGCGTATCCGTCAAATTGTCCTTTCTTTGCGGAATTTCTCTCGCCTCGACGAGGCAGACATGAAGGCAGTTGATATTCACGAGGGGATAGATAGCACTCTTTTAATCTTGCAAAATCGATTGAAAGCTAAGCCGGAGCATCCCGCCATTGAGGTGGTTAAAGAATACGGGAATTTGCCTTTAGTTGAGTGTTATGCGGGTCAGATGAATCAGGTATTTATGAATATTATCAGCAATGCTATTGATGCTCTGGAAGCAGTTCATGGTTCATGTTTCATCGTTCATGGCAATGAACAATCAACCATGAACCACGAACAATCCCCTAGGATTAGGATTAGCACTCAAGTTTTGCACCCCGACCGTGTCGCTGTGCGAATTTCTGATAATGGACTAGGCATGACCCAAGAGGTAAGAAAACGGCTATTCGATCCATTTTTTACTACCAAGCCAGTTGGTCAAGGAACGGGACTGGGACTATCAATTAGCTATCAAATTGTAGTAGAGAAGCATTCAGGAATGCTTCGGTGCATTTCCGAAACGGGACAGGGAGCAGAGTTTTGGATTGAAATCCCGATGCGTCAAAGCCAGAGAGGCTCTACTGCAACTGAGCGAGAGAGGTCAAATCGGTCAAAACCTATGGCAATTTCTTAAGGGTTGTCCTCTTATAGTTTAAGGGATGCGTTAGCGAAGCTTAACGAAGTTATTGCTAAAAATTGGACAAATCCTTCGTTCGAGAATTGACAAAAGACTCCAATAATGCAGCCATTAGTACAGCGATCGCAGCGTTAGGAAAGGTACTCAATTTGAGACTGGTTGCGGAAGGCGTGGAAACAGAAGCGCAAAAAGATTTATTGCAAAATCTCCAATGCGAACAGATGCAAGATTACTTTTGCTGGCGACCCCAAGCGGCTGAGGATATTACCAAAATACTCGAAAAATCTTTCTCAAAGATAGCCAAGCATTCTAGTTGTGTATCCGTTTCTAAATGTTCCTGTAGCTTGAGACTTTCAGAGAAGGAGCCGATTCGATGATAGCTTTGGATGAGTAGGAGAGCGATCGCCTTTTTGTCACCAAATCATTCCAAGTCAGGTAGTTCTCCAAACCGTTCCCGATAACGAGCTAGTTTTGCCTCTAACTCTACTGCCTGCCGCTGAGCTTCATCTGCTCGTTGTCGTTCCTGTTGTGCCAATTCTTCAGGTGTTGGCAACAAGTCACCTTCTAGGGTTTCCCAGCGTAACCAACGGGCAGTTATTCCCTGGTAAATTCCCTCCCGGCGTACCAATGCTAATCCTAGCTGCTGGCTAATAAGTCGATTTTGGGCATCGGGTTGAATTTCTACATAGATACCATCTTGCAAGGCAAAACCCGCCCACTCACCGCTAAAAGGGTCGAACCAGAAATAATTCGGGACTCGCAAGCGATTTTGATAAACTTGCTTCTTCTCATTTTTATCCTGCTGGGCGGTGCTGTCTGATAATAATTCAATTACCAAATCTGGCCCTTTGCCTTCTTCCCAAATCACCCAACTCTTGCGTTCTCGCCTCGGTACATCTAGCACCACAAATACATCTGGCCCATTAAAGTCTTTGTTGCGTACTTGTTCCAGGCTGTAGTACACAAACATATTGCCACCAACGAAAACATCCTGGCGCTCTGCCCACAACAGCAATAAAGTGTTGATCAGCAGCTGCATTTGCAAAACATGGCGCTGGCTTTCCATCGTCTCACCATCATCGTAGGGCAGTTCATCTTGTGTGGGAGGAATTGTTATCCCGTCGGCTAATTCTGCTAAGGTCATCGGTTCTGACATTGCCAATCCCCGCGCTTGTATTATTTCAAGTTTAATTACTCAAAGACGATTCCCCAACCCCCCGCTCAATTGGGGGGCTTTAGCGTCAGCTTTTTTTATTAAATTGGTGTTGTAGATTCGATAACGGCTTCGGCTTGGTGAACTAAGTTTCTCAACTTATCCACCATTTCTCGATCGACGTTTTGCCACAATCCCCGCTGATTGGCTTCTAGCAACCGTTCTGCCATATCTCGCAATGCCCAAGGATTCTTCTGCTGGATGAAATCTTGCACAGATTGGTCGAATAAGTACGCCTCTGCAACTCCTTGATACATGAAATCTTCCACACAATTTGCTGTGGCATCGTAGGCGAAGAGATAATCTACGGTTGCTGCCATTTCAAATGCACCTTTGTAACCGTGACGCATGACTCCGGCAATCCATTTTGGATTTACGACACGGGAACGATATACTCGCGCAATTTCTTCGCGCAGTTGCCGCACTTTGGGGTTTTCAGGAAGGGAATTATCCCCAAAATAAGTTTGAGGATTTTTGCCACTCAACGCCCTTACGGCTGCTGTTAAACCGCCTTGAAATTGATAGTAATCATCTGAATCTAGTAAGTCGTGTTCTCGGTTATCTTGATTGTGCAACACGATTTGCATCTGGCGTAGACGCTGCTCAAAGGCTTCTGGGGCGGAGATTCCCCCTAAACCTCCTTTGCTAAGGGGAGGAGAAGAAATGTCTTCGTGCGCCTCCCTTTTTAAGGGGGGATTGGGGGGATCTACGGTGCTAGTGTAGGCGTAACTACTCCAGTTGATGTAGGCACGGGCTAAATCTTGGTCATCTGTCCAGTTTTGGGCTTCGATTAAGCCTTGCAATCCAGCACCGTAGGCACCGGGTTTAGAACCAAAGATGCGATAGCGCGATCGCATTTCTGCCTGTTCCTGATTTAACCCAGATGCTTGCCATAACTCGGTTTCTTGTTTAACTTGCGCTGCTAAAGGGTTTTGTTCTGGCGGTTCATCCAGCGCCGCTACAGCTGTCACCGCTTGATCGAATAGATCGATTAAGTTAGGAAAAGCATCGCGGAAAAAGCCAGAGATTCTCAGCGTGACATCGACGCGGGGACGATTTAAGACAGATATTGGCAAAATTTCAAAATCTACCACCCGCCGCGAGGGACTATCCCACACGGGTTGCACTCCCAACAATGCCAGCGCTTCTGCCAAATCATCGCCGCCAGTCCGCATGGTGGAAGTTCCCCATACGGATAGTCCTAGTGTTTTAGGATACTCGCCATTTTCTTGCGTATATCGTTCAATTAAGGCTTCTGCTGCTTTGCGTCCGACCAGCCAAGCCGTTTCTGTGGGAATAGCCCGAATATCAACTGAGTAAAAATTGCGACCCGTAGGCAGAACATCCGGGCGTCCCCGTGTCGGTGCGCCAGAGGCACCGCTGGGGACAAAGCGCCCATCTAAGCCTCGCAATAGATTGGCGATTTCTTGGGTGGTTTGTTGCAGGGAAGGAAGGAGGGAGTTGCGTATCCACTCCATTTCTCTTTGCGTAAGATCGCCTACGTCTACCCCACCCCAGCCCTCCCCGTTAACGGGGAGGGGGCAAGAAGGAATGACAGGGGGGGGGGCGATGAGTAAATATTCCACCAAGTTAGCTGCTTGTTGTTCTAATGCCTCAACTGCATCTCCGACAGTGCGGCAGGATGTCACCCCACGCCAACCCTCACCGCCGACAGGGAGGGGGAAAGCGGGATCGGCTGTCAAGGGGTCGAAATCTAAACCCCAATCTTGGGCTAGAGCGCGAGTTAAGCCGATACGATGAGTACCGGGATGACGAGCGATCGCCACTATCAAATCCCTGAGTTGTCGCCCCTGCGGACATTGCCCAAAAATGTGCAACCCATCTCGAATTTGAGCTTCTTTCAATTCGCACAGATACCCATCAGCATGGGAGAGAAGAGAGTTTTGAATGCTTACTTTTGAGTTTTGAGTTAAAGAGTCTGCTTGCTCTTGCCACCCTAAATCTTGCTGTAAGTTTTCTTGCAATATTAATTGAGTGATGCGATCGCTTATTACTGGCAGGCGCGACGGATCTAAACTCTGAGCTTCATAATACTCATCAATTAAACCTTCCAATTGTTGCAAAGAACCATAAAGTTCAGCGCGAGTCATCGGCGGCGTTAAATGGTCAATAATTACCGCTTGGGCGCGACGCTTGGCTTGCGAACCTTCACCAGGGTCATTAACAATAAAAGGATAAAGATGAGGCAACGCCCCTAACGCCACCTCTGGATAACAATTTTCAGAGAGGGCAACACTTTTACCCGGCAACCATTCCAAATTCCCATGTTTCCCCACATGAACGATTGCATCAGCTTCAAAATGTTGTCGCACCCAATAGTAGAAAGCTAGATAACGATGAGGCGGTTCCAAATCCGGGGCGTGATAATTCAAACTAGGGTCAATATCGTAACCCCGCGCTGGTTGAATCCCCACAAAAACATTACCCAGAAAAATACCAGGAACAGCAAAAAATCTCTCTTCTTCCCTCTCTTCCTTGGTGTCGTGGGCTTCGCCCCGCTTCGCTATCGCGTCTTGGCGGTTCATCTCCAAAACCGAACTCCAGCGATCGCCTATTCCCTTCTGCACTCCCACTTGCAACGTCGCAAAATACTGCTGATATTCTTCCTCACAGACAAATTGCCGTACTGGGCGCAATTGCCCCTCCGGATCGTTCGTCACCCCAGCCGTTAAAAGCCCAATCAATTCATCTCCAGTTGCCGGAATATTTTCAACCTGATACCCAGCCAACTGCAACGCCTTGAGTATTTCCACACAACTTGCTGGCGTATCCAACCCAACACCATTGGCAAGACGCCCATCTCGGTTGGGATAATTAGCCAAAATCAGGGCAATTCGCCTCTTTGATGGTGGAGTTTGGCGTAGTTTTACCCAATTAGAGGCTAAGTCAGCGACGAACTCAATGCGATCGCGTACCGGCTCATAAATCACCACATCCGTTTCCAACTGAGGATTCCGAGTTTGCACCGCCTTAAACGAAACCGCACGGCTAATAATCCGCCCATCCACTTCTGGCAGCGCTACATTCATCGCCATATCGCGTGGCGATAGCCCCTGAAACCCAGATTCCCACTGTTCCACCGTGCCACCGCTGAGGATTACCTGCAACACTGGTACATCTAAAGTGCTGAGTGCTAATGGCTCATTGCTAATCGCTAATTGACCATTAGCGATTGGTAATGAGCTAATCGCAAAGCTGGTGGTACTGAGCAAAACTTGTATGGGTTCTGCATCTTTGGGTTGGAGTAGTTGCAACACTTCTGCTTGCACATCCGGATCTCGCAGGGAAGAGACAAAAACAGGGACAGGTTCTAATTTGCGTGCAGCTAAAGCTTGGCAAAGAGCATCAATTACAGCCGTATTTCCAGCTAAATAATGGGCGCGATAGAACAAAATACCAACTTTCGCCTCTAACCTCTCCCCCAACCCCTCTGTGGCAAGGAAAGGAGAGTCATTCTCCCCCTGCCCTCGTAGGGAAGGGGGCTGGGGGGTTAGGTTTTTCTTAGCTAACCTCTCCCCCAACCCCTCTCCTTGCCGGAAAGGGGAGTCATTCTCCCCCTGCCCTCGTAGGGAAGGGGGCTGGGGGGTTAGGTTTTTCTTAATTGGAAATAGAAAATCAGTATTTCCTTCCTCATTCTCCATTTCCCATTGATAAAGCCCCACGCGAGGAACTTCTTGCGGTGCTGGGGGATTGTAGCTACCTTCTAGACAAACATCTGCAATAAATTTTAGGGCATTGGCGAAATTTTCCCCTCCGCCTTCGATGAGGTAGCGCCACAACTGGTTAACTACTGATAGAGAAACGGTAGAATGACTGATTAAATCAGGATCGGGGCGATCGTCTCCTGGCAAGACAATCAATGCTGCACCAGTTCGTTGCACTGTCTCGCGTACCACTTCTAACCCGTAAGACCAGTAGGAACGTCCTCCCAGTAGCCGTAGAATAATTACCTGCGCCTGCTCTAGCACTTCCTCAGCGTAAGTATCAATACTGAGCTGTTGCTGCAACTGCAAGAGATTGACGACTCGTAGCGCTGGAAATCCCTCTGGCAATTTGGATATGGCGGCGGCGAGAGTTTGAATATCGGTGTCAGCTGCGGTGAGAAGGACGATGGGAGCAGGGGTTTGCTCGATAAAAATGACACCTTCAGCGTCAGGATTCCATCCCCCAGGAGTAGCGGCTAGACGATGCATAATAGCGATTTTAGATTTTAGATTGGCTCTTGCCAAGGTATGAATTTCTCACACTTAGCTGAAAGTTGATTGCTCAAAGCTCATAGTTCGTTGTTCAATGTTCATGGCATTTGACGATGAACCATGAACCAAAATTCACAACGATTGAACGCTCTGAGTCAAGGTCTGATTGTATCTTGTCAGGCTCCGACTGACTCGCCTCTACATGAGCCGTCGGTGATTGCCGCGATCGCGCAAGCAGCTATCCTGAATGGAGCTGTCGGTGTCAGAATTGATACACCTGCTCATGTGCAGGCAGTACGGGAACGGGTAGCTTCCCCGATTATCGGGCTGTGGAAACAACAGATACCGGGGTACGAAGTATATATTACGCCGCAGTTTGAACACGCGGAAGCGATCGCTCAAGCCGGTGCGGACATTATCGCTATTGATGCTACTTTACGCGATCGCCCAGGCGCGGAAACGGTAGAAACACTCATTACCCGGATTCACGATGAATTAGGCAAGCCGGTGATGGCTGATGTGGATACGATAGAGAGTGCGATCGCTGCTGCTGCCGCTGGTGCTGATATTGTAGGGACTACGCTCTATGGTTACACTGCCCAAACGAAAAATTTTGTCCCTCCTGGCTTCGATCTTCTCGCCCAAATAGTAGAGCAGATAGGCGTTCCAGCGATTTGTGAAGGTGGCATTGCCTCACCGCAGCAGGCTAAACACGCTTTGGAACTGGGAGCTTATGCTGTTGTCGTTGGTACCGCGATTACAGGTATAGATTACAACGTCAAAATGTACCGTGCTGCTTTCCAAAATAGCGATAATTCATAAGTTTTAGCTAAAAAATATTGTAAAAATTACAACTTTAACTACTTAATTATCAGTACTATCCCGGAAACAGAAGTTGGTTTATAGATTTAGTCTAAGCACGTAGGTAGTTACTGGGATATACTACTTTAGGTAGAGGCACTAAAAGATCGCTCTAGTTATCTTGGTGGTCTAAAAAATTGTAAATGTGCTAGGGCGCTACCTAAGGTAATTATTATGCACGCTTTACCACGAGTCATCAGGAAAACAGGATTTTTATGGGCGTTGGTTGCAGTGGGTGCGTTTCAGGGATTGCTGATTACCTGGATGCTGCCAACCCAAAGTTTGGACTTTAAAAATCCGGCGCAATCGGTGCGTGCGGGAAATCGGTAGTTAAGCACAAAAAACAAAAATACCCTCGATGCCTCGAAGGTATGACCAAAAAAAGTATTTTATCTGGATTTGGCGGCACCGACGCAACAACTAACTCGCCGCTAGTAGACGCCGCTTCACAATCACTATCGTGTTTCCCACGACTGGGCTACGCGCTAGCAGGTTGCCTTGAGAATCGGCTAGTTGTAGCTTGCTGAAGTCGAGTTCTCTAGCACGTTGCAGCATTTCAGCAGCTAATTTGTCCTGCTTGGAGACAGGGAGATTGTACCAAGCATCTCCTAGCTTCACGATTAGCAAGCTGCCTGGAAAGTTAGCTTCAATCGACTGAATCAGCCCATTTTCATATTGGCTGGTAATTTCAGCGACTCGATTTTGGATAGACGCAATCAGGTTTTGCTCTGGAGTTAGCACTGGGGGAGGCGGCGTGGCAGTTTCCACGAGTTCCGGTGCTTCAGGCGCTTTTAATTCTGGTGGAGTGGTGATTTGTGAAGTCGGAATCGCCACGTCAGTAGGAGACTTCCCAGGTATCAGGGCGGCTGTTGTCCAGAGTACTACGAGAAGAACGCCTGCGATCGCTCCCGACAAAGCCGTATCAGACAGCTTTTGATTGATTGTTTCTGGCAGAATTGAGCGGATTCTCGCCAGCGTCGCATTCCACAACATCACAAAGCGCATCCAACTCTGACGGAACCTCTCTAGAGGACTCGGCGTCGCTGGCACAGGCACCACCTCAGCAGGCGGTGTCTCAGGTGTTGGCGTGTCCGCAGCTGTCTCTAGGGCTGGCGTCTCTGTAGCCAGTGCTGGTGCTTCTGTCGTCACTTCTTTTGTCTGCGTTGTCACCCCCTCAGTAGGTTGAAATACCACCTTTTCCGGAGGAGAAGGAGTCCTTGAGGGTAACTGTACGGTAGGTTCTGCCTCCAGTTTTTCGACAACCCCTTCCAGCACCTGAATTGTGCCACGCAGAGTTTTAAGGCTTTGCACTTTCAGAACGGGTTGGAATCTAGCCCAAATTTGCTGGAGGGCTTTTCCCGATTGGCTTTTTGCCCCCGTGGGCGTCGGCGTTTGGGATGCTGGTTTGGCTGCTTTTGGCTGTTTCGGTTGATCTTCTGACATCGAATTTCCCCTGAGGGCAGTGCAAATAGGTGCAATTACGGTAAATTTTTACCGAATGCTGCCTTCACAGCCCTAATCTACCACTTTGCTATTCTGCTTTAATCGACTTGCGCCCAACTTACGTAACTCTTAATCAAGTAATCCATGCCCCTTAAACGCCGTGACTTTCTAATTTTAAGTAGCCTCAGTGGCTTCGGCTTAGCTTTTTTGGTCAGAAAATTCCGCAGCCAAATCGCTCAGAGTCAGGATATCAACTCAGCAGAGGCTTTAAAACCCTCTCCCTCCAACTTAGGCTCCAAATCGACAACCGTTAGTTCATCACAATCCCCTCTCCTGCGCTTTGTCTCCGTAGCTGATACCGGCACCGGCTCGACAAGCCAGTATGCTGTGGCGGCGGCAATGGCTCGTTACCACGCGCTAAAACCCTTCGATTTGGCAATTCTTGCTGGTGACAATATTTATAACAACGGTGAAATCGAGAAAATTGTTGATGTTTTTGAGCGTCCGTATCAAGTTTTATTGCAGCGCGGAGTAAAATTTCAAGCTTGTCTAGGCAACCACGACATCCGCACCGATAATGGTGACCCCCAAGTGCGCTATCCAGGCTTTAATATGCAGGGACGACGCTACTACACATTTCGCCGCAACCCCGTACAATTTTTTGCTTTAGATACTAATGATAATGCTGACTGGAAATCGCAACTAAAATGGTTAGAAAAAGAACTCAGCAGTAGCGATGCGCCTTGGAAAGTTGTGTTTGGTCATCACCAGATTTATTCATCGGGTGCATATGGGGTCAATCAACCCTTTATACAAACCTTGACGCCGCTATTTAAAAAGTACGGAGTGCAACTTTACATCAACGGTCACGACCACCATTATGAGCGCACTCAGTCCATCAATGGTACTACCTATCTCATCTGTGGAGCAGGTGCAGGACTCCGCCCGGTGGATAGTTCAGAATGGACGGCACATTCTGCTAGTCAGCTGAGTTTTGCCGCATTTAATGTGTATCCAGACAGAATAATCATTAGCGGTATCGGCACCGATAACCGCATTTTCGACCAAGGCATCATTCCTCTACAATCAGCCTGATTCAAACTATGAAAGTCAAGCGCTTGAAAATGACTTCATTTCGGGGAATCAGCGACATGACGCTAGATTTCCAAACAGATGAGCCAAACGTACTCATCGGTATCAACGGAGTGGGAAAATCAAGTATTCTCGATTGTCTTGCCATTCTTTTGTATGGTTTTGTAGCAAGTATTCGATTCCCCTCAAGCACTGAACGTCTTTTCAGTGACCAAGACATTACAAATACACACCAAGAGACACACAAGGAGATTACAATTCAACTTGATTGGCAGCAAGTAACATGGTCTCTCACCTCAGTCCGCACAGGAAGCAGTAAAAAAGCAAGCAGCGAGCTGAGTCAGTTACCAGCGCTTGTTGATAACATACGCCAGCAATTGGAAACTAACAGTAATGCCAACATACCTTTAGCAGTGTACTACGGAGTCGATCGTACTGTTATTGAGACTCCTCTGGAGATTTTTCCAGAAGCATACTTTAAGCCAATAGATGCTTATGAGCAAGCAATAACTCTGAAGCAAATCAACTTCAGCAACTTCTTCCAATGGTTTAGGGCTTTGGAAGATGTGGAGAACGAAGAACGGCGGGATAACCCTGATTATCGCGATCGCCAGTTGGAAGCAGTGAGACTTGCGATCGCTTCTGTAGCACCAGACTTCTCAAAATTGCGGGTGAGAAGATCGCCTTTGCGAATGACTGTAACAAAACAAGGTCAGGAACTCACTGTCAATCAACTATCAGATGGCGAGAAATGCTTATTGGCAATGGTGGGAGATTTGGCAATACGGTTAGCGATCGCAAACCCATCTTTAGAAAATCCACTCCAAGGGGAGGGCGTTGTTCTGATTGACGAAATTGAACTACACCTTCACCCGAAATGGCAACGCAAAATTATTCCAGCACTAACAAGAACATTTCCTAATTGTCAGTTCATCGTTACAACCCATTCACCACAGGTAATTAGCGAAGTTAAACCTAATGGAATCTATATTCTAGAGGCAACATCACTTCGGCAAGGCTCAGTGACCACTGAAGGTGTTGTTGCCAAACGTCCAGAAAGTTCTTATGGGAGAGACAGCAATCGTATTCTAGAAGACCTCATGGATACTCCAGCACGTCCGCAGGAAATTAAGGATCATCTTTTAGAGTTATTTCGACTCATCGACAAGGGGGATCTTGACGGTGCTAGGCAATTGCGCCAACAAATCGTTGATGAAATCGGAGAGTCGGAGCCTGAGTTAGTCAAGGCGAGTGTGTCCATCCGACGCAAGGAGATTTTGAGTCGGTGAGATACATCCAAAAGGGTGAGGAACCGACAGGCTTCTCGGAATGGAAAGAGCAGAGGAACGAGGATTGGATACCCGCTTGGGATAACCTCAGTACACCACAGAAACCAATGGTGCATGATGCTTTGCTGCGGGAACAGGGTTATATCTGTTGCTACTGCGGGAGGAGAATTACCAGAGACACCAGCCATGTCGAGCATCTAAAGCCCAGGAAAACTTATCCAAACTTAGCACTAGAGTACACGAATCTATTGGCTTCATGCCAACGAGAAAGAGAACGTAAAGAACCCCTGCACTGTGGGAGCAAGAAAGATGATTGGTACGACGAGCATCTGATAGTTTCGCCTCTGGATGCGAACTGTGCTGAGTTTTTCAGGTATACCGATGATGGACAGATTATAGCAACAGAGGCTCCAGAGAAAAAATCTGCTGCCCAGACAACAATTGATCAGCTTGGACTCGATATTCCTAAGCTGAATGCAATGCGTCGTGCAGCGATTGAGGTCATCTTAGAAGACATTGACTCGCTCACAGATGAGGAGAAACAAAAGCTGCTCCAAGGCTTCGAGCAACCTGATGCCAACGGGTAATACGAAGAGTTTTGTGCTGCGATCGCGTATATCCTTAAGGCGTACTATCCTTAATATTGAGCTAGATTAATGGATAGGAGGAAGTACGCGATCGCATCTACAGCATTAGCCTATTTCACTGCGAACCCTTAACTTTTTAATCTCCCAACAAGACAAAATATTTCATTCTATTAAAAAATATAAAAAACAACAAAAATTATGAAATTGCAGAATCTCCAAATTAGATTATTACTTCTTGTCTTGGCTTGTGCAATTGGTTTCAGTATTCAATCACTATCCTTAGCACAAAAAGACACTCAACCACCCAGTAAACCTGTCCAATCTGCTCAGATTACCTCGCCGCCTTCCCAATCACTCGCTCAACAAGGCGACAAGTTAATTATTACTCAATTAAATAGCGAGTTTAACATAGGTTTGAACGAGACAGCTATCTTACGCGCTGAAAATATTTGGGTAAGATTTACTGAAGTTACAGAAAATTCACGCTGTCCTATTAATGTCCAGTGTATTTGGGCGGGACGAGCAAAAATTGTGGTAAATATTTGGAAAGATAGTCAAAATATAGGGGATTTTGTTTTAATTAGTGGTGGTGGAAGTCCAGCATTAGCAGTTCAAAACTTTGCTGGCAACTATAATATTAAGTTTGTAGACCTTCAGCCAGCTCCCATTAGTGGTTCACAAACTCGAAAATCAGCCTACATTGCCACCCTGATGATTTCTAAAACAACGGATAAGATTTGAGGTATAGCAGTCTTAGATGAGTTGTGAAATCTTCTTTTGTTACAAACTAACGTTCGCGTTCGCGTAGCGGCGCGGATGCGCGAGAGGGATGCGCTCTCTTCGCTTTAGGCGCGTTGGCGTAGGCTGCGCTCTCTTCGTTTAGGACACGAAGGAAAGAGAGAAGAGTTCATGAATGAATTAAGATTGATATATAGCAGTTCTAAATGATTCCTGAAGGCGAGATCCCCAACTTCGTAGGAGTTGTCAGGGATCTGAACCGCTGACATCTCACAATTCAAATAGGATTGCTATAGCAGTTTTTTTAACTGGAACCATATTTTGAACAGGATTTAATTTTTTTATAGTACAAGTAAGTAACTAAAAGATGAAGCGCATAAACATTATCATTTCAGGTTTTCTTCTAAGTACTAGCCTGACTGCTACAGCAGCCTACAGTCAACGCATTTCCCCAAGTTCAATACTACCTACATCCAGTCCTATTCCAAATTTTAATCAAAGCGAACCCAAAAATTGGGAGATAAATGTCAAAGAAATTTTAGAAACTCCTAATTTAGCTGACTGCAAATTTTGGATGATGCTTGGGGTAATCCTCGCTGCTGGAAGCCTTGGTGGATTAGTCTACGAACTGCTTAATCTACAGGGAAATATTGAGTTACCGCATAAGCCGACCGATGATGATTTGGCGGTAAAGTTTGCCTATGCTCATGCTAGAAATGTGATTGATTTAGGCGTGGTGGCGCGATTGCTAATTGGTGCCCTTGCTGCACCCCCTGCTATAGCGGTTGTCCGACCAGAAACGGCTTTTGTCCTGTTAGCAACCTCAGCAGTTGCTGGTTCCGCAGGTACTTTGATCTTTCGCGCTCTACAGGATCGACTATTGGTCGCGGTACTTCAAACTGGGATAGACGAGATGGGTGCAAGAACTATAAAGCCGCAACAACCTATTGATGAAGCGATTAAAGATTTTGACAAGCTAGTGCAGGAAGTGCGGAAGCATTCAGAAAGTCCCAGAGGATTGACTGAGCTGAAGTTTACCAAAGATGCGACTTTAGACCCCAGAGACTTCGAGGAAGTCAGTAAACATTTGAATCAAATTAAAGGAGTAAATCCTAAAGTAGACGAGGCGATTGAGGTTTTTAAAGAGCTGGTGCAGGAAGTCCGAAAACACTCAGAAAGTCCTAGCGGTACTACTAAACTAAAGATTATTAAGGGTACAGTTTTGCCATTTGAACATTTAGAGAAGATAAAAACACTTTTGTGGCAAGCTAAAAAAGATACTGAAACCGCTACATCCGCAAATGGTAGTACTGCTTCTCAATTAGCATCTGAGCCGACTCCACCCGCAGACGGTGGCACTCCTTCTCACAAATGAAATAAATTCAGGCATTGAGCTTGTACTGTAGCCTAATAAAAGTAGAATTATTAGGTTGTTGCTACATCAAGTTTAAACTGTGCAAGCTGCATGGCATTTTTTCAATCTATCAAAAGAGTGAATTCTTCTAAGAATTTATGATTGGAAAACATCTATCTAGAGATTGGTTTAGCTGATAAGCCAGATGAAGTAAATATAGGATGCTAAACCTAATGAGATTGTGTTCTATGAAACTGAATTATTTTACGAAACGGCTTTCGACTGTAGGACGCTGGCTGGCTACAACGCTGTTTTGTGTGTCAGCGATCGCCTTTGTTTGGCAGGGTGCATTTTTCTCAAACACCTCAGCAATGGCTGCTCCTACTGCAAACTTGATCGCATCGGCAGGCACGAGCGATCAGGTTAAAGGAAAAGTCCATGAAGATACTGGACGAGCCAAGAATTTCATCGAAGATGCCAAAGACAAGGTAAAAGAAACTGCAAATAAAAATGCCGAGCGAGTCGAGGACGCAACGGATGGCAATGGTAGTTTCGTTGAGCGCAAAGCCAACAGAGATGCGGCGCGAATTGAGAAAAGAGCAAATGAAGATGCGGCTCGGACTGAGAAAGCAGTAGATAACACAAAGAATGTTGTTGAACGTACTGTTGATAGCATCAAGGATGCCTTTAGTAACTAGAGATTAGTTATTAGGAAAGAAAGGTCAATGTACATTGTTCCGCTCATTGCATTGAATCTAAAGGAGCGATGTACATTGATTGGCTGGTGGCAATTCTACTTCTGTGAAGAGAAGTCAGAACAGAGAAACGAAACACCAGCTTAACTCTTTCGTTTCTCTGCGGCGGTGTCGAGGGGAAGGCGAATGCTGAAAGTTGCGCCCTGATCCGGAGTGCTAGTAGCGGTAATTGTGCCGCCGTGTGCTTCCACAATTCGCCGCGCGATCGCTAACCCCAAACCCGTTCCGCTGCCTTTGCGCGAGGGATCTGCTGTATAAAATTGCTCAAAAATGCGGGGCAAATCGCTCTCCCTAATTCCGGTTCCCCGATCTCGAATTTTTACTGAAACCTGGGCACCTTCTACATTGCCTGAGACAAAAACTTTAGACTCTGCAACTGAGAACTTAATGGCGTTGTCCAATATATTCAGAAAAGCTTGCAATAGTCGTTCTGGATCGCCTTGTATTTGAACATCAGCAACCTCCACGCTGATACTTACTTCCTTGGCTAGCATACGGGATTCCATTGCTCGTACCGCCCGTTCGATCAAGTCTCGCAGCTTTAGCGGCTGCTGTTCTAGTGGCGTTACGCCTGCTTCGAGTCGTCCCAAATCCAGCAGATCCTTAATTAGCCTGGACAGGCGCATGGTTTCATCCTGTGCAGTCTGGATGAAGCGATCGCGTAACTCCGGTTCCTCAGCAGCTCCGTTGGCGAGCGCCTCTAGCGTGACATAGACGTTGCTGACAGGAGTCCGCAGTTCGTGGGACACATTCGCTAGAAATGCCCGCCGCTCCTTATCTAGGGAAGCCAGCCGTTCGCTCATGCGATTCAATTCACTGGCTAATTGACCCACTTCATCATCTTGACGAATGTTCAGCTTCTCACCTAAATGACCTCCACCCACTTCAATTGCAAAGTGGCACATCGCCTGAATCGGTCTAGCAATATTACGGGCAAGGCTTTCGCTAATCAGCGCACAAAGCAAGAGCGTCACGAAGAGCGTTCCGAGAACGGTGAAAATGATGCGGCGAAACTGACGCTGAAACTGTTCTAAAGTGATCGACATCCGCAGCACACCGAGCAGACGACCATTCCGCAATATCGGTCGTGCTGCATACACTCGGTCATCGTTGGAGAGAATCCCTTTCGCCACTCCTTGCGTCGGCTGATTTTGCAGCGCTTCCCTCACGCCAGCAACAGCCAACCAGTTGGGGACTTGCCGATCTAGCCGGGGGGCGGAGGTGAATAGCAGGCGACCATCAGGTGCAAAGACGCGCAGGGTGACTGCTTCCGGTGAACCGTAGCGTTGTACTAGCACTCGCACCCGATTGAGATCCTTTTCCTCCAAGGCGTCAGCTACGCTCTCGCTGAGGGCTGTCGTCCAGGCATCTAAATCAGCCTGTCTCGTCCTCATGAAATAGGCATGGAAAGAAAACAGAATATAGCTTGCCAGAATGGAAGTTCCTAGTGCGGTGAGTGCTAGGTAGGTAACTAACAGTTTCCGGTAAATCGAATTCCATCGGATATGAATTGCTAACCAACCCCTTAAGTTTTTCAAAGGTGCAACTTCAATTTTTTTAATCTTCCTGTAGAGACTGTTGACCAACAGCGCGACCCCGGAGGACAGCTTTTATCCGTGCGAGGAGTTCGCGAGTGTTGAAGGGTTTGGTGATATAGTCATCTGCACCCGCTTCTAATCCCCAAACTTTGTCAATGTCTTGGTCTTTGGCTGTCAGCATCAAAATCGGGATATTAGAAAATGCTCGGATGCGCCAGCAGAGTTCCATCCCATCAATGCCCGGTAGCATCAAGTCTAAAATAATCACGTCTGGCACTTGCTTGTGGAACAACTTGAGGGCAGTCTGCCCATCCGCAGCAGTTGTTACCTGATAGCCTTCTTTAATTAAGGCGTAGCTGAGACTGGCACGTAATGCCTCTTCATCATCGATCAGTAAGACGTGTGTCATGCTGAGTTGACCTTTTCGTTCAAGTGTACCAGGTTGAGTTATTCCCTTTTGAATTTTAGGTTTTGGGTTTGATATTTTTAAATCTACCTATAGATAGTTTCTAAAATTAAATTTTTGCTTATTTCAAGGCAAGGGGGATGAGTAGAAAGGGAAAATTGGGACAGCGATCGCTTGAAGTCGGAGCAACACCCTTACCCATAAACTGCTATATTTTAAAATTATGCTCAACCGTCATCTATTTCAACCAGCTTATTTCTTGACGATAAACCCGATTTGATAATAATTCTTGATTTTGATACATTAAATTTTTTAGAGAGTATTTGAATTAACTCTTCATTCGCCTTACCATCCACAGGTGGCGATTTCAAATGTACCGTGAGGCTACCGTCCTCAGCTTCCTCGATGCTTTGGTTTTTTGAATTAGGTTTAACTTTTACTTGTTTCTTCATGGGATTGGGGTGATAATGATGTCGTTGCAGCCATTATCGGGGTTGGCAATAAATTTTCTAACCCACGCGATCGCTCAACGCCGGTTTTTGGGTATTCAAAGTTACAGATATAGTTTATATTAGCTTCCTTCTGGAGATAGAAGTTAGTCTCATTAGTATCTAATATCTTATTTTTTGAAGGGCAACGCCAAATTCACAAATTTAGCTGATTGTCAATCGGGTTTGACGATAACAATTAATCCAATAGGTAAGTCGATAGCACAACTCGTTCTAAATTTTGAGCGCTCGATTTTTGAAATCCACTGGTAGGTCCAAATTCGCTCTTGTACAACACCACACCAGCCACCTCCATCGACTGGATTCACATCATGGCAAAATATAAGACTAGCAACAGGAAGTGGCAAAGACAGCCCCGGTTTCAAATTACCCAAAATTCTTTAGATTTGGCGGAATTAGAAAAGCAAGATTCTGAGATATACCAACAACAACTAACAACCAGAACAGATTACCTGCTCACCAAATCATCTAAGCTAATCGACGAAAGTCAGGAGCTAATAGCCACGAGCGAAGAGCTGATCGTACTATCCGAGCGGCTAATCGCCCTGAGCTTGATGCTGAAAGAAAACAGATCGAGGCTGAAAAACTGGCGAGAAAAGTTAAAAAATTAAATCAAGTTAGGGCATCCCGTTCGGGTTAATCAGTCATTCGTCATTAGCCACAAACCAAAGGCTAAGAACTACTGAAAATTACCGATTATCTAATCACCTTACCTAGTTATATTATCTAATCGTGGTTTTAGCTTTGTCAACCCTGACAATTTGCCGTAACCATAACCAGCCGATGATGCAACCGAGCAGATAATGAGGGAAATCCCACCCAGAAAACGTGGTTCCGAGCAATAGTTTGCCCAGAAAAGTAGAGCGAATCGAGTCCAAAACAGGTTGGTGCCACAGTTGCAGAAATTCGATCGTGCAGGTGATGCCGAATACCCAAATTGGAATTTGGTTCATCGCTTTGCGACTCGGAATCAGCAAAAATACGAATAAACACCAGAATATTTCGTATAAAATATCACCTGAGAAATCATTGACCCAGCTGCGACCAAAGCCGGTGTATCTCTTCGATAGCAATCCCAGCGGCACAATAATCAGTAGCGAGAGGATAATCCGTTTGATGTAGTTGGCGTCTCGAAGCATTGGCTATACTTCCAAGCAGTTCTGTACTCTATACATTTATAGGACTCGCCGCACATCACCACATCTGAGGGCAACCACAGGGGGATTGAACCGACAAGAACGCTATATGTATAAGCTTTGCATAAGTCCTGATTTAAACTAAAGTTGCGCCAACGAGCTGGCTGATGTCTTCATTCAACTGAATTATCTAGCAGAGAGAAGAGTTCAATTTTTCTTCCTTAACTAAGGGATGAATTTATATGCTAGTCGTAACTTATTTCGCAATATTATATATATTTTTTATACTTTGGCAATCTAATACTCAAGGTAGAGTATAAAGGTATACAAAAAATTATAGTCTTATTTTCTAAAGCTGATATGTTGGGAGAAAATACTCATGAATAATCAACCAGATAGCACAGACAGCAGTCAACGAGTTGGTGAGGATAACTACGATCGGGGGATTGTACCTGCGGAAACCGCAGCACGTAGAGAAAGAGAGGGGAATGCATTTAAAACAACTCCACAGAAAACTGATGAGAAAAAATCCCCCACTAACGATCAAACAAACGATGGAAGTATCGACACTACAGATGGCTACACGGTAGACAAAGAAGGTCTTTTAAATAACTATGCGGTAGAACCCGAAATGTATGTGGATGAACCTGGAGACTTGAGAGCAAAAGAAGAAGCCGAGGCTGCCGAACGCGCTGAAGCCCTCTCAGAATTAAAGGATGATGAGGAAGGGAAGCTGACGATGGAAGGTGATAAGCGTCATCAGGGGCCAGGAGTGATATAACATCAAAAATTTAGCTTTTGCTGCTTCTACCTTTTAGCTAAGCTACCCAGGCGTAGGAGAGATTTTTAAATTAGTTGGCAGGCGATGTGGATGTCGCCTGCTTATTTTTTCTATCTATTTGAATCGCCGTAGCCGATCACAGCAACTTTATGCCGATAGATTAGCTCGGCTCCGTACCAACCCGACAAACCGAGAAGGATCGCCACAATAATTGAGATTGTAAGTCCCGTAGGCACTATGGCTCCTGAGGTGTTGCCCCAACGCAGTGCAAAGTTGGCAATTGTCAGCCCTAAGGCGGCGACATTCAGTACCATGTGCGCCCAGCCAGCGCTGCGCTTGCGGACTCGTTCAATTCTCAGGAAGTCCATCATGCCAGTCAGGGCTGCCAGCACGCCGCTTGCCAAGCCAATGCCGATTAGCCAGATAGAGGCTTGTGCCCAGAAGAGATCCTTAGTCCACCAGTAGGCGAGATCGGCTGCTGCTGCCGTGGTCAGAAAAGCAATTGGAAAGGTGACGATCAATGGATGCAGGGGATGTCCTGCGATCGCTACTGTACTTGTCACCCCGCTATCTTGATAATCGCTCTCATCACTTTCAATCAGCGGCGGGAGATTGGGAGTTTGTGTCATGTTCTTCTCTATGGATTCTATGAGTTATACAAGTGAAAGCAGGCGATCGCTGTTAGCTTTAGCTTTGAGTTGTCGATCGTAACCCACTCGACTAAACGCGAACCGCGAACCGCTCATCACTAGCCTGAAGGAATTTGCTCCACGCGCGCTTCCGCCAAAAGCGTCATTTTTCCTGATTCTAAATTTAATTGTTTGATGCGAAGCGACATTCCTTGCAGATCGAAGTTGCTCAGGTTCAACAGTTCGCTTGCCTTTTCCAACAGCGCCGCCGTCAGTTCAGGGGATAGTTCTTTGCCTTCGGTATATTCAACGTCTTCCAGATTGACCTTCTGCCCGTTTGCACCAATTCGGGGCACTGCCGTAAAGGCAATTTGCTTGGTTTCTCCGGTTTCGCCCAGCAGCACGTTGGCACTCAATGCAACTTTGTTCTCACCTGGTAGGCGGAAATCTACCTTTTTGGTGTCAATGGTCATCGGTTGCCCATTGACTGGCACCTGCATATTTTGTAGCTTACTGCCGACAAATTCCGAGTTGAATGCTCGGTTGATGTCTGCTTCCGTCAACACAACGCGGGTACTTGCGTCAGTGGGTTTGGTTAATTCAATTTTACCAAAAGCAGCGCTGAGGGGATTGATGGAGATGCCAGTCATTTCCATCTTCATTTCCTCCATCCGGAGGTCTTTGTTCATCACCAAACCTTCGCCTTCAATGGTGACTGAATCCAGCTGTCCCTGAACCACTTTAAGTGGATCGGTCTGGACATCTACCTCTAATTCTTCCACTTCATCGAGTTGGCTAGATAATCCTATTTCAGCTGCTTTGTTAAGTGCCTGCTGCCCCAAAGAAGCATCCTTATTAGTCGTCACTCCGTATCTCCTGCCCTTGTCTTGTTGAGTCTGTTATTGAGTCAATCTAGCGACTTGTGTTAAGAAGTGTATCTGCCTGATGGTGGAATGGAGACAAAGTGATCGGCTATACACAAACTCAAAGCCAATATTTCATTCTTCAGATAGGGGTAAAAAGCTATCTTTAATAAACTAAACCCACTAATTCCTCGTGACTAACGTTCAGGCTATTTGAACTTTTCAAATCTGATTTCCGATAGATGACATCTAATCCAAAAAACAATATTCTAGAGCAACCTAAAAAACAAAAATCCTGAAACATCGAAGCTTTTCTATCTTTGGATAGAGCAAATGATAATTTGGCGTTCTTTCTCGGTTAGATTAGGGGGATCAGTCAAAAGAGAGATGAATCCACTGAAGTTGGATGACTATCTTCGAGATAGATTCCGATCCTGTGATTATTCAGTGGAGAACAAAGAATGGTAACGACACTAGATGACACCAAGCGCATGGCGATTGGCACGAAGTTGGCAGACATGAAAGCGCTGCAAAACTTGCTAATTGCTAACGAGCAAAAGTTCATCTCTGCGATCGCGGATGATGATCTTCGCAAGCGCATACAAGATATGCTCAATGACGATCAAAAAAACCTCGGCGTTCTCGACACTGTGATTGTTCAGTATGGTGTCAAATCCGAACCCAAGGAAACAACAACCAAAATGATTGATGAAGTTCAGAAACTAATGGAAGGTTCTGAACTGACTTTGTTTGAAAAAGTATCTCAGCATGAATTGCTTAAGCATAAGCAAACAATGGCTGGTCTACTCGTTCACAAAGCTGCTCAAGTGGTTGGCGCTGACGTTGAAGCTGCTATTACTCCCTTGAATACCATTAACTTTGAGAACCGCGCTCACCAAGAGCAACTCAAAGGTATGTTGGAAATTCTGGGTGTTCGCGAACTAACCGGACAAGAAGCGGATCAAGGACTGTGGGCACGGGTTCAAGATGCCGTTGCCGCATTATCTGGGGTATTTGGTAGTGCTGTCACCCAAACTTCCGATCGCTCCGATATGACCATCGGTGAGATTCTTCGCATGGATCATAGCAAGGCTAAAACCTTGTTTATGGAAATTGAGAATTCTAACGATGCTCAAAAGATCCAAGAATACTTCGGTCAACTTTACAAAGACTTGATGGCTCACGCTAAAGCCGAAGAACAAGTTGTTTATCCAGCAGTGCGTTCCTATTATCAGGACACGCAGGATCTGTATGATGAGCAAGCTGAGCAAGCTCGGATGCTGGACGAAATTAAGTCGATGAGTCCCTCTTCCTCTGAGTTCAAAGCTAAAGTTCGGCAGCTAAAAGACGCCATTAACCATCACATTAATCAGGAAGAAAACGATATGCTGCCTAAGCTGCGCGATAACTTCAGCAGCGAGCAACAACAACAAATGGCAAGCGAGTTTAAATCCGTTAAGAGCCAGCTACAAGACCAGATGGCAGCTTCTAGCAAGTAGTAGTGTCGGAACAGAATTAAATCTGTGGGGAGGCTTAGAAGATAGCCTCCCTAGATTTAATCAAGGCGATCGCTAATTCCCATCGGGGTAACAAAGAAATTAAATCTAGGATGGTGTAGAAGTTAGCCTCCTAGATTTAATGTTTTAACTGGTTAATCTTTCTAGAGTGCGTAATTTTACGGTTTCTATCGAATAAATAAAGTATGTCATCCTATTTTAGTGGAGAGATACCAGCGTTTCAGATCCGCGACTTCTTGGAGAAGTCGCGGATCTCGCCGTCACGAATCATTTACGGCTATATTTTAGGGAAACTTGCTTTTATGAATCCATGAAATATAGCCAAAAATAGTAATTTTGGTACCTATCAAAAGTAGAATTTTCAATAATTAGATTAAATAAATAGAAGGCTAACAATTAAAAATGTTCATCCTATCTATAAACAATACTTTAGGATTCAGTCGAGAGAAAGATGAATTAGCTTAAGAGCTTGTGAGATTGTTAAGAAAGATCCAAATTGCATAATATTTCAGAGGAGAAACAAAAATGGTATCAACACTTGACGATACAAAGCGCATAGCGATCGCTCAAAAATTGGCAGACATGAGAGCGACGCAAAATTTAATCATTTCTAACGAGCAAACACTGATCGGTGCCAGTCCCGATCAAGATGTGCGCGATCGCTTGCAGCATATGCTCAATGACGACCAGAAAAACCTGGGCATTCTAGAAACAGTAATTGTTCAGTATGGCAATCCTGCTGAAGCTCACGATACGGTCAAAGAATTTGTTAAGAAGACCGAAGAACTAATGTCTGGTGATAAGCTGTCTTTCTACCAGAAATTACTTCAGCACGAACTGCTCAAGCACGGTCAGGTGATGAACGGAATTGTGGTTCACAAAGCTGCCCAAGTCGTGGGTGCTGATATTGAATTGGCGATTGGACCTTTAAATACTGTTAACTTTGAGAACCGCGCTCACCAGGAACAACTCAAAGGAATGCTAGAACTCGTGGGTGTCCGCGAACTCACTGGAAAAGACGCAGATCAGGGACTGTGGGCACGAGTTCAAGATGCTGTTGCAGCCTTGTCAGGTGTGTTTGGTAGCGCCGTTACCCAAAACACCGATAAGCAAGATATGAACATCCAGACGCTCATCCGCCTGGATCATAGCAAGGTCAATACCATCTTTACGGAAATTGGGGCTACTAACGATCCTCAAAAACTCCAAGAATATTTTGGGCAGCTCTACAAAGATTTATTGGCACACGCTAAAGCCGAAGAAGAAGTGGTCTACCCCAGAGTTCGCTCTTTCTACGGCGACGACAATACTCAAGAGCTGTATGATGAGCAAGCCGAAATGGAGCGGATGTTGGATGAAATTAAAGCTATCAACCCCTCTTCTACCGACGAGTTCAAATCAAAAATTAAGCAGTTGATGGATGCAGTTGGCGATCACATCCGTCAAGAAGAAAGCACGATGTTCGCAGCCATTGACAAAAATTGCAGCAGCGAGCAAAAAGAGCAAATGTCTACCGAATTCAAAGCTGCCAAGAGCAAAATTCAGCAAGAAATGGCGGCTTCGATGAAGTAGTCGCAAGCGCGTTCAATCTGTACTCCATACCTCTTGAAACTTAACTGACATCTGCACTCCTGCCACTTAAGTGGTGGGAGCTTTCTTATTACCCTAGTCTCGTCCTCAAATTTGGCTTTAAGGCAATACGGTTCACGAAGAAGCTAAAAATCCAAAACTTGCGTAGGGAATGGTTGAGGAACGAAACCCAACACCCATAAACATTTGTTGGGTTTGACTGTCCTACCGCTACGCGGAAGCAAGCTACAACCCAACCTACTGCGCTGAGTTAATCAAAAAAAAATCGGGAGCATCCCGATGCGATCGCTAACTTCCAGCATCTATAGCAGTCCTAAATGATTCGCAAACCCCTGTAGAGACGCGATTAATCGCGTCTCTACTAAAGCAAATACTCGTGCACAACTTAAATAGGATTGCTATATCAAGAAACCCGTTTTCTGGTTGGAAAATGGGTTTCTGTTGCTTTCAAGAAGAATGGGGAGTCATTTCAGCCTTAAGCGTTGACGACTTCGCCGCCGTTGGGATGCAAAATCTGACCGGACATATAAGAAGAGTCATCTGACGCCAAAAAGACGTAACTAGGCGCAATTTCTTCTGGCTGTCCAGCCCGTTGCATCGGCACTTGTTTACCAAAAGAGGCAACTTTGTCCTCTGGGAAAGTGGAGGGAATGAGTGGCGTCCAGATGGGGCCAGGTGCCACGCCATTGACGCGAATTCCCTTTTCAACCAAAGATTGCGAGAGCGATCGCGTAAAAGCAACAATTGCCCCTTTAGTAGACGAATAATCGAGCAGCTGCTGATTCCCTTTATAAGCTGTCACCGAAGTGGTGTTGATAATCGCGCTGCCTTCTTTTAGGTGCTTGAGTGCAGCTTTTGTCAAGAAAAACATTGAGAAAATGTTAGTCCGGAACGTGCGCTCAAGCTGTGCGGCACTAATGTCTTCGATGCTTTGCTGAGGATGTTGTTCGGCAGCATTGTTAACGAGAATATCGAGTTTCCCGAACTCCGTAACCGTATTTTGTACGGCTTGCTGACAGAATTTTTCGTCGCCAATGTCACCAGGAATCGTCAGACATTTGCGACCTTCTTCTTCTACCAGCCGTTTAGTTTCTTGGGCGTCATCGTGTTCGTTCAGATACACGATTGCCACGTCAGCTCCTTCTTTAGCAAAAAAGATGGCAACTGCGCGACCAATGCCGCTATCACCGCCGGTAATCAGCGCCACTTTATCGCGTAATTTGTCGCTACCTTGATATTTACGATCGTCTGCCTTGGGTCTTGGCGTCATTTCTGATTCAATACCCGGTTGATGGTTCTGATGTTGCGGTGGCTGTAGCTTTTGCTCTGCTTGCATAAGTGTGTTTTTAAACGTGTCTAAAAAATTGAAAATCCAGAGGAGGATTTATTGTTTCTATTCACCCAACACGCTAACAACCCCTCAGATTGACTTAATCAATCTGGAGGGGGAAAAGAAAAGTTATGAAGTTAACTTTTCGTTGTAAATTGACTAGGCAGTTCTTTTTGATCTAGATCGGTAATCGGCGGGCCATTTAGTACCTCACCCGTAGGGCTGAAACGTCCACCGTGGCAAGGGCAATCCCAAGTTTTTTCGGCGTTGTTCCAGTCAACAATGCATCCAGCGTGGGTACACACCGGAGAAAGCGAGCAGAGATAATCTGTTTCGTCGCGGTAGACGGCATATTTCTTACCGTCGATGTCAAGAATTTTGCCTTCGCCTGGTGGCACGTCAGAGGGTTCATTGCCCTCCGACTTGAAAAGCCGATCGACCACAAAGTGCTTGGCGACGCCCAAATTCTCCGTCACAAACCGCTGGGCGCTGGCTATAATGTTCGCCCGATTGGGGTCGTAAAGTTCGCTCCAGGGATTCGTCCGTCCCAGAATCAAGTCGCTTGTCAGCATCCCGCCAACGGTGCCGAAGGTCATGCCGTTGCCAGAATAGCCGGTGGCAACGTAGATATTAGAATTAGCTGCGGTTGTCCCGATATAGGGTAGACCATCGACTGGCTCGTACAATTGAGCTGACCAGCGATAATCGATTGATTGCACATCAAAGCGATCGCGCACATACGCTTCCAACCGCTCGAAACACGCCTGATTATCTACATCCTCGCCCGTCTTGTGGTCTTCACCGCCAACAATCAGCAGGTCTTTGTAGCTGCGTGTATAGTGATACGGCTCCTCGGTGTCCCAAAACAGTCCTTCCGGTAAAGGCGATCGCAATCTCACTCCGATAACGTAAGAGCGATACGGGGCAATTTTCGTGGACATTACATACAAGTCGGGGAGGCTGTTCAGGTTATGAATCGGCGTATGAGTAGCAATAATCACATCTAGAGCCGTTACCGTGCCCTGTTCGGTAGAAACTCGACTCGGCTTGTCGCCGGTGATATCGACAACAGATGACTGCTCAAAAATAAAACTGCCACCGCCGTCAATCGCCTTCGCAAGTCCTTGGAGATAGGGAATCGGGTTGAACTGCGCTTGATTGGGGAACATCACCGCCGCTTTTACCGGAAATGGCAGTGGCACGTCCTTTGTCAAAGCAGCCGGAATCACCAACTTGCTAGCAGCTTCCGCCTCTGACTCAATTTCAGACACATCCTGGGATTTTTCAGTGTAAAGATATCCCGGCACTCGCTGAAAATCACAATCAATCTTCTCTTCTGCCACAAACTTAGCAATGCGTTCAATCGCCGCACGGCTGGATTCTGCTACCAGCTTGGCATCCGTGTCACCCAAGGAGGAAATTAGGTCTTTGTAGCGTTCGTCGGCCGCTTCGGTGAGGTGGGCAGTGGTATAGCCGGTGACACCGCTGCCAATCTGCGATGCCTCAATCACTGCAACCCTTAATCCAGCCTGTTTCAATAGCAACGCGGCGGTTAAGCCAGTGATGCCGCCGCCTACAATAGCGACATCGACGCTGATATCACTTGTCAATTGCGGGTATTTTGTCCCTTCTGTGGTGTCGAGCCAAACAGAGACCGAGGTTCCTGGTAAATTCATTCAGCGTTCTCCTTAAACAGTATAAATTTTTATACGTAGCGCTTCCCCTGTTACTGGGATAACGTCTAAAGTCAGAATCTGGTATCTGTAATTAGAAGTAAGTCAACTGGCACTTTCCCCAGCAGCAATCTACACATAGCCAGTTGATTTTTATTACAATAAGATATAAAAAAAAAGTCCTATCGTAGGGAATGGTTGAGGTCACGAAACCCAACAAAAATCAAGGAAGGTGTTGGGTTTCGCCCTGCTCAACCCAACCTACAAGCCTTAAGTCAGTGCCATTTATCTATACATAGCTTGTTTATTGTTATTCCTATAATATATAAAAGAAAAGTCTCTATTTCAGCAGACTTAAAGTTATATTTTTGCAAGCTAAGTGCAAGGAATTAAAAATGTCTAATTTTTTTAAGAATGTACTTTTATATAGTCCAGTCGTTTTGGGAATGGCTTTGCTGCTAGCAAACAGTGCAGTTGCACAGGAAGTTATTCCAAATTCTCAAACTGTGCCACCTCCAACAGAGCGTTATGGGTGTCTAAGTGGAAATAGCGATCGCACTTATCAAGGCAATCAACCTTTAACTCGGTATGAATTTGCCGCTGGTTTGAATGCCTGCTTAAATCAAGTCGAACAACTGATTAATAATTCTGTTACAAATCGAGTTCCTCAAGAAGGTTTAACGGTTACAAAAAGTCAATTAGAAACCTATAAATTAGAGCTGGAACGTTTGCGTAATCGAGTAGATAAGCTGGATACCGAGACAAGAGAACAGTCGATTCAGTAGTTTTTTTTAAGTAAAAAAGAACGTTTTTGATTGAGAAACCGGGTTTCTAATACAATACTTCTCGGTTATTGATGCTCAATCCCAAGAGATCCCCCCACCCCAACCCCCTCTTAAAAAGGGGGGGACTTTTCCAGTCCCCCAATTTATCGGGGGATGCAAGGGGGATCTCTGCGTAAGTCCTAGCTAAGACAAGTAAATTATCTAACTTCGATAAGGTTAGGATAGTTAAACCGCAACCATCTCTTGATGCTCGATCTTCGTTCCTAACAATTTCAAAAATTCTGCCAACCAGTTAGGATGAGCAGGCCAAGCGGGTGCCGTTACTAAGTTACCGTCAGCCATTGCCTCGTCTGGCGGAATATGCACGTAAAGTCCACCCGCACGGTTAACATCCGGGCCGCAAGCGGGATAAGCCGTGCAACTTTTGCCTTCCAGCACTCCCGCCGCTGCCAAAACTTGCAACCCGTGACAAATTGCGGCAATCGGCTTATTTGCTTCGGCAAAGTGGCGCGTGATTTCTAATACTTTCTCGTTCAAACGGATATATTCTGGGGCACGTCCACCAGGAACTATTAAGGCGTCGTATTCTGTCGCTTCCACTTCATCAAAGGTGGCGTTTAAGGTGAAGTTGTGACCGGGTTTTTCACTATAAGTTTGGTCGCCTTCAAAGTCGTGGACTGCTGTACGAACAGTTTGCCCAGCTTTCTTATCGGGGCAAATCGCATGGACAGTATGCCCAACCATTTGTAATGCCTGGAAAGGAACCATTACTTCGTAGTCTTCAACAAAGTCACCGACGAGCATCAAGATTTTTTTGGCAGCCATTTTTTAATACCAAATCTACTTTCCTAGTTTGGTTATAAAGAATTTGCAACACAAAGACGCAAAAAACGCTAAGAAATTTAATAGTTAAGGTAACTTGTAGCTAGATACTCGCACGACTAACTCGCCATCGCGGGGATTGCGGCTAAACACAAACGCCCCCTCCTCCTTTTCGCCACCAGAGAGAAAGTCGATCTGTTGTTCGCCAGTTTCCTCAACTTTCCCATTAACGCGCAACTCAGCGATAATTTGGACTGACTCAGCAGTTTTTCCGCCAATGTTAGTAACTTCAAAGGGAATATAGAATTGCTGTTGGTTTTGACGAATCTCTCTTTCTTTAGTGGTGACTGATAGAATCGGGGGTTGATTTTTCTGCGTTACCCAGTCATACAGCACCAGTCCCACCAATAGCGCCACAATACACGTAGCGATCGCAAAGGAAACCCATTCCGCAGGCGATCGCGGCGATCGCTGTTGCTGTTCGGCTGAATCGGGGTCTTGATGAGCTTGACTCATGCTACCAGCCTTCCTGCGGCACCGCCAACTGTTGCTGGTAGCCCTAGTATCAACGTGTAGCTCAACCACATTTGCCACGGATCGTCAAAGCTAAGTTGCTGAAAGAACCACAACATCAAGGCAGATGCCAGGATCGAGACTAAATAGGAAAAAACAGTTTCACTGAGAGGGCGTTGGAAGATCCCTTGCTGCTGCATACGTTGTTGTTGATTAGTAAAGCCAGCCTGAAAGACGATGCCATAGGAAATCAACACTGAGGCTACCATAATCGCCAGCAACCACGGGGGAGACGAGGCGGCGGCTAGCATAGAAACTTCGTCAGTTGGCGCAATGTTAAAAGCGATCAGGGTCGCACCAATCAAAGTAGCGCCGATGTCTGTAAAAGTAGCATTGATGGTTGTTTCGTTTGCCGATGAGGGATTGTCCTGGCTATTAGAAGACTGATAGCGATCGCCACTTAAAAGAGAACGCGCCAGCGCCACACCCAAAGCAAACGGTACACTCTCGAAGATTACTTTTCCCAGCGCTTCACCCAAAGATGTATCTAGAGTAATTTCCCGCAACAAAACTAGGATACAAGTCGCGCAGACAATCCCGATAGCGATCGCTTCAATGGTATCCATCACGGCTTCACTCTGTCGAATGTCCTTCGTTTTGCGGAAGCCTTCCGTGCGATTGAGCAGGAAAACGACGACAAACGTGGCAGCGATCGCTGCTAGCATCACCGGCGGTTCGGTGAACGACCCAATCCACCAGACTTCCATCGTGTACAGCAGTGGAATTCCAAATAAAAACCCACCAGCGGCACCCCGAATTAGGTCATCGCATTCTTTCAACCAAATTTTTTCGGGTTTATGTTTTCGAGCGCGTTTCATCGTCATTAAGGGGCATCGGCTTTTCATCCGCTGATGCCGAGCCAAAAGTCATTCTCCGGCAAAAAAGCCGGGAGCAACAACAGATGGAGCTGGCGGTAAGCCGTTCGTCAACTTATCTCTTAAATTAAATGTTATCAAACCCTAACTCTCAAATAACGTAAATCATCCGATAGCAGTCCTATTTGATTTGTGAAGAAACGAACTGCTCCAGAACGCCCAGGGCGCTCCAGAAAGAGAAAAAAGAATTTGACAACTGCTGCAAGGATTGCTGTCGAAGCCGACAAAAGCCAGGAGGAAGAGAAAATTCTCAATAGTTTGTTTTCTTAACTCCTGACTTTTCTCCCCGATTTCTAAGTTGGCTTGCGCCATCTTTTCCCAAACTCATCTAGAGTTGCTTTAGGAATCTGCGTCTGAAGCCACTCCAGCGCATCATCTTGATGAGGCAACCCTTGGTAGTATTTGCACATATTCACCAGATTAACTGGAGGTACTTGTGTGGGGTTGGTCAGCGCATTCCAGGTAGTTGTTCCCACAACTCCATCCGCCTTTAACCCTTGGGATTTCTGAAAAGCAATCACAGCCGCTTCTGTGCCCGTACCAAAACTACCATCAATGGGACCCGGATTAAAGCCTTTGTCTTTCAACAACTGCTGCAATTGTTTAACTTTTTCGCCTCTCGATCCCACCCTTAAAGAACCATCGTCCGTCGGAACACCGATTTCACCCAACTTTTGACGAACGGCTTGACGCAAACGCGGCAGTTGAGCGTATAGCCAATCACCAGGGCAATCAGTGGCAGAAAAATCTCGATGCCCTTTGATATTGTCAGGAGAAATCTTGCAGGAACTGCAAATCGAAGCGCATAAATCAACTAAACTATTCCATTGTTTTTCGCCCATCTGATGGGTCATGAACCTGCCTTCATTTTCAATTCCCGGCGATTCGTTGCCTAGAGAATTGCCAGCATGAGACGAGCGAATACACAAACCTCGTTTAATTTTTGCTAAAGTACCATTTCTTCCTTCTAAGAGAATGCCCCCAGTTGTATTCAAAAAATTGTGACCGGAATCCCACCAGCCGAAAACATCCATGTGGGTATTCTGGACACTTTTGGCAAATTTTTTCGCTCCATCCACAGTTCCTTTCGAGATATCGCTGGGGGGATTGGGCGTATCGGTATGGTGAATGACGACGTATTTGGGTGTGGTTTCCTCTGACCACTGTTTGGGGGGTCTGGCACCCCACTCTTGGCATGAAATAACGCTAGCGGTGAAAGGCATCTTGAATATGTCCTCTAAAGTTGACTGGCAGATGAACGATCAGCGCGATGGGACAAGGGTACAAACGCTTTCTCTAGCACTGCCAGCATCGTTTGTAACCTAATAACTATGCCGCAGCAAGGTAAGCAGCAATTTTTTTCACATTTCTTGATAGCTCAGATTAAGTGAAATTCTTGGAGTGCTGGTAAAAAGTTCTGGTTTTCGTGACTGGGGCGGCTGAGTTTGATTAGGGCAAAGCGCTGGGCTGGAGTGAGTTCTGCCCATTGTTGAGGTGTCAGTATTGCTCCAAATTCCGCTACCTTTTCCTGAATGCTAGCGGGTACTTTTGTGGCATCCATCCAGTCTGGGTGAGGTTCTATAGGAAGGTCACTCGGAGGGACGCCCGTGTGTTCTACAACTAATTGGTGCAGTAATTGCCGGTAGGCTTGAGCTTCATCTGTTGTGGTACAGGGCATCTCTACCAGGGTTTGCCGTTCCGCTTGGCTAAATTGGTGCCAGTGAGGCAATTTTAGTTTGACGCCGCAAGTGTCTAATTTCATCCGCACTTGCATAGGAATGCAACGCAGGGACTCTACAAAGTCGGCTTCAAATTGAAAGAAATTATCTGTAGATTCGTCAGGTTTCATTAATTTTTTGGGCAATTAATACATTAAAAACAACAAAAATTTTGATGAATGACTTCTCCAAGTAAAAAGCTCCTAAAGGCATAAAATGCGACTACTAGGAGCATTACCGCGAGGGTGAAAAGCTTTCAATGTCGGCAGGATTCAAGGGCTGATTTATGGAAAGTCACGAGCAGCGGCATATAGCGGCATCGGGCTGGTTTGCAACCCGCTGGGCGTCCGCGATCGCTGTGTTTGAATCAACGATACTTGGGTAGTCAACAGGAAACTGACAAAACTGGCAATCACCAGAACGGGCACCATCGCTGTGTCTGAAAGCACGCTGAGAATCACAGTGGTACTGATTGGTGTTTTTGTCACCGCCACGTTGACTGCCGCCATCATGCAGATCATACCGATTGTCGGGTGGATTTGGGGAAAAGCTAGAGAAATCGCCAAGCCAACTGCCGCACCAATGTAAAACAGCGGAAAGATGAATCCTCCCCGGAAACCGGAGTGGAGGGTGAAACTAACCGCTAGCATCTTCGCAAACGCGATCGCTAGCAACATTGTCACCCCAAACGTCGAACCTGTTTCGACAATCGTATGAATTTCCTTTTCGCCAAAAAATAGCGTTTGAGGAAACACTAAAGCAATCAGTCCAATCGCTAACCCTCCCAAAGTAGCAAGCGCAATCGTGTGATGTTCGATGTACCCAATCAAGTACCCAATACTACGGAACAGAACAATAAAGATCATCGCAATCAGCGCCCCTAGCGCCCCTAGCAGTGCGCCTTCGCCCAAATTCATCAGCGAAAGCTTAGGAGTTGCGGCAAAGTGATACATCCCACCAATCGTCAACCCCGTGTTAAATCGAAATACAAAAAAGCTTAAGATTGCCGAAAGCACGGCAGGGATGAGCGCTTCGTAGTATTCCAGTCCCCGACGATGGGGAATTTCTAGGGCGAAGAGTGCGCCACCCAAAGGCGCACCGAAGAATGCACCAAGTGCCGCACTCATGCCGCAGAAAGTCAGCACGCGGGTTGTCGCCAGAGTCAGATTGAGCTTTTGACCCAGCCAGCCGCCAAAACTGCCATTGATTTGCACCAGCGGGGCTTCAGGACCAGCACTGCCACCGGCTGTAATCGAAAACAGGGAGGCAACAATCATTGCCGGGGTTTGGCGCAGAGAAATTCGTCCTGGATCGTGTACTTTATCAACGACCAAAGAAACTTCACCGGGAAGACCCATGAAGTGCAGCGTGAGACCGACAAAAAATCCCCCAATTGTGGTAGCAATCCACACGTAATTCCAGGCGGGAAATCCGGTAGAAAAGTAAGGATTCAAAACATCAGGAAGCGTGTGCCAAACAAAATGCAGGCTGGCTTCCAGCACGTAGTAATAAACCGTTGCAACTAATCCTCCAGCAATTCCAATGACTGCGGAACAGAGAATGATTTGCTGATAGGTAAGTTCGCTAGTATCGTTGAAATTGTTTGGTAATGTATCAGCGTATACGTTATGTTCGTTGCTGGCGGTTGTTCGATCGGGAGATGACATAAAATCTCCTCAAAGTCACTAGCAGTGTGAGTGGGAAAGCAAGGTTAACTTAATCCCAAATCACCCGTCTATATGTATTCAAAACAACTTTCTCCAGCGAGAATACGAAGAATCTACCTAAATTGGTAAGGGAGCATCCCACCTGCTGAAGCTTTACATCTCTTAGCCCCCAACCACCGATAAATTGGGGGCTAAGAAAAAGTTGCACATGGCGCTATCCATGAGTAGCCAAACACATCGATAAACCCCTGCCTACACGCTATAAAAATGTAGGGGTGAGTTTCAATCCCACCCCTACCAAGCTGGCTTTAGAAAAAGTCAGTCATTAAACCTGATTGGGTATAAGTGCTGACACTTTATCTATTACCAATTAGCACTTTTGTCAAGATTAACTTTATTCTCGTTCGCGCGAGAAAACGGGAGCTTTTGACGATGCTATTCCGATTTCTTCACCTTCATGAGAGCCTTCCGGTTCTTTGAGCAGAAAGGCACAAATACTAGCTGAAATTAAGCCAACAATTCCCAGCATCTGGAAAAAGATGCGATCGCCCGCAGCATCCTGAGGTAAAAAGCTATAGACGGTGAGGTAAATGACCGCTCCGACGTTGCCATAAGCACCCACATTCCCAGCAATCTGGCCCGTTACGCGCCGCTTAATCAGGGGAACGATCGCAAAGGTCGCACCTTCTGCTGCCATGACAAAGAAGGAAGCAATCATGGTCATAATCACTACCCCAACTAAGGGGATATTTCCACCCAGACCGCTAAACACTAAATAGCCGACTCCCATACCAGCAAGTGTTGCCGCCAGAGTCCACTTCCGGCTGCCAATCTTGTCAGAAATTAAGCCGCCTCCGGGACGAGCCGCTAAGTTCATAAAAGCATAAGTTCCGGCAACTCCTGCGGCTAGAGCCTCTGTCAATCCAAAGCCTCTTTGAAAAAACGTTGGGAGCATGGAAACAACGGCTAGCTCTGAGCCAAAACAGGCAAGATAAGCGATTTCTAAATTGACGACTTGACCAAATTGATAGCGATCTTCAGAGGCGTATCGCTTTTTACCAGTCATCAAGCCTTTATTTGCTTTCCAACAGTTATAAGCTTGGAATGCATACAAGCACAGCAGCAGAAACCAGGTTACGTACAATTGAGTGACATTAAGGAATTTGACTTGATTTAAGCGCCAAGCAATTAGACCCAAAACGCCGACTAAGGGAATGTTTGATAGCAGCAGAAACCAGAAGTCTTTCTGGGTAGTGACTTCCATTCCGGCGCTGCTTTGGGGACGCTCGTAAACCTTGCCAGGAGGAGTATCTTGGACGTTGAAGTAATAAACGACTCCGTAGATAGCGGCAACAATTCCGGTGAGCGCGATCGCAAACCGCCAGTTAACTTGACCCGCCCCTAAAAAGGCTGCTGCTGCCGCAATTGTCGGTAGGGTAAACGCTGCACCCGCCGAGCCAAAGTTGCCCCATCCGCCATAAATGCCTTCTGCTAAGCCAATTTCTTTCGGGGGAAACCATTCCGCCACCATCCGAATGCCAATAACAAATCCACACCCGACAATGCTCAGCGCTAGGCGGCTTAAAACTAATTGGGAAAAATTCTGTGCAAAGGCAAACATCAGACAAGGAATCGCCGCATAAATCAAAAGCCATGAATAGGTAATCCGAGGACCATAGCGATCCAGAATCATGCCGATAATAATCCGAGCCGGAACGGTGAGTGCAACGTTACAGATGGCGAGAGTTCTGAGTTGGGCTTCATTTAAACCTAAATCTGCTTTCACCGCTGTGGCAAAAGGGGCGAAGTTGAACCAAACGACAAAGGTTAAAAAGAAAGCAAACCAGGTCAGGTGTAAGATGCGGTATCGACCGCTAAATGACCATAATCCGGACATTTCAGAACCTCTTTTTTTCAAGTAAAGTATGCATCAAAGCGCGGAGCTATTCTTGGGGGTTGGCGTAAATTTTATAGATTCAATCGTGGAGATAAATCCCAGGAGAAAAAATTTACGGAATTAGACAATTGCCACGGGGTTAGGTTTATTTTTTGCTTGAAAGTGTTCAAACATAAAATCTCACTTTATTGAGCCGAGCTGCTGACCGTTACTTTTTTTTAGCAATGAGCGCTTTTCTTAGATTAATGAACTGAATAATCTGAGTTGGTAGAATTTGTTACAAAAGGCAGATTTCTTTTTGAAATCTCTATCTTGTTAGGTATTGTATCTGTATTATGAAGTATTCTTTCTTCTATATTGCAAAATTTGCATAATTTGAATGCAAAATGTGTAATGGAGTGCTTATTCTTGAGTATTTACTGAGTTATAACCGTTCAATTTCTTAAGGCAAATAACTCCCCTTTGATGAAAGGGAGCTATGGGAAATTTTTATGAAAACTGCCTCGCTCTGTTGGGATTTCTAGGTTTATTTTTCTGTTGTTTTTTTTGTCACACGCTCTAGAAGCTGCCTGTTAACATCTGCACATCTTACTAAGTAAGAATTTATTAATAGATTTCGCGGATAGTCTTTGAGCGATTAGATTGTCAGGGCTTAAAAAAATTAAATGAGCTTAGAATGCGATCGCGTTATTTGGTCGGATGCTCAGAATCTCTAGCAAAATTAGAGTTTTGATACTCTTTGAGCATTTCATGACATTGCCCCATCTCTAGACACAGATTGCTGTTGCGTCCCTAATCGGGTTATGCCAACTCGATGAATCCGATCTCTTCCTGCCGATAGTTGCAACATTGACTTAAAGCCGTTAACGCCAAGGAAATTGAGTTCAGGCTATTTTAAACTTTTGTAAAAGAAGAATTTTGTATATTAAGCTACAGAATATTTGCTAGATTTAAAGAAAAGCACAATTTTTAGAAATTAATCAAAAGGTTTTGGTAATGAAAACGCAAGAACGCCCCGAAGTATTGATAGCGCGGCAAGAACCCTCTAACCCATTGATGCTGGTGCTTCTGGTTACGGTGGTATCTTTGATGTTTGGGTTGATTCCGATTGTTTATAGTTCAACTTTTGCCAACCTCCAATCCCAGACGCCAACCGCGCTGGGAGAGGCAGGCTTGTGGAGCGTTTTTGGAGAAAAAGTGGATAGGGTTCGGGTTGCCCCAAAACAGTAAACTTCTGGTAGAAACTTGCAGATTGCAGGTGAGAGAAAACCAAAGCTTTGGCGATCGCTTCAAACAGACAGCGGTGAGGACAAAGCTTTGGATTGAGTTTTGGTAAGCAAATACTCCTCAGACATCAGATGGGCAGCAATCGGCACCAGTTGCACGGCACAAGCTTTCAGTTCGGGTTGCAGGGAGTCGGGACAGGATGCGGGGTGAGTTAGGGCATTCGCTTCGGCACCATCCGCCCAAAGATCGCCCCAGTGGATGGGGACAAAGACCGTACCGGGAGAAATGGTCTTAGTGACCTTGGCTGGGAATCGAGAAGTGCCGCGACGACTTCGCACTTCCACCCAGTCATTCTCCTGAATCGCTAAATTCGCAGCATCGCGGGGATGAATCTCAATGAATGGTTGCGGATGCATTTGGCGGATTTTGGCAATCCGTCCGGTACGAGTTTGCGTGTGCCAGTGTCCGTAAAGTCTGCCCGTCGTCAGCACAAAGGGGAAGCTGGGATCGGGGGGTTCTGCGAGTCCCCGCGAATGCTTGGCAACAAAACGCGCCCGTCCATCCGGCGTCGAGAAGCGCAAGTCGGTGTAAAGCCTTTTAGGAGTGCTGAGGGAAGATTTTTCCGGTTCATTTTTAATTTTTAATTTTTCATTTTTAATGGGTTCGGGCCATTGAATGGGACCTTCTTTTGTCAGACGTTCGTGACTGATGCCAGTTTGGTCGCAGAGGCGATCGCGTGTTAGCTGCACAAATTCATCATAAATTTCCGATGAGTGAGTAAAAGCAAACTGTTCGGGATATCCCAACCGACGACCCACTTCTGCAAAGATTTCCCAATCTGCCCTCGCTTCCCCCAGGGGTTTGCGGAAAGCTGGACACAGGGTGACGACTCGTTCAGAATTTGTCATCGTCCCAGTTTTTTCGCCCCACTGCGCCGCCGGAAGTAAAACGTGAGCAAAGGCAGCAGTTTCCGTGGGATAGTAGGCGTCTTGATAGACCGTAAAAGGCGATCGCTTCAGCGCTGCTTTCGTTCGTTCCAAATCGGGCATACTCACTGCCGGGTTAGTCGCCGCAATCCAGAGAAACTCTACCTCTCCCGTCTCTAATCCGGTGATAATTTCCCAAGCGCTGCGACCCGGAACGGGCGAAATCTTCCCAGCGGGAAGCTTCCAAAACTGCTCGACTTCGGTTCGCTGCTGGCGATCCTTCACTAAACGATATCCGGGCAACAAATGAGCCAGACCCCCGACTTCCCGTCCCCCCATCGCGTTGGGTTGACCCGTCAGGGAAAAAGGGCCGCTTCCGGGTTTGCCAATTTGACCCGTCATCAGGTGCAAGTTGATCAAGCTGGATACTTTGGCAGTCCCTTCGGAAGATTGGTTCAAACCCATCGTCCACATGGAGAGGACGCACTTAGACTCAGCCCACATTTTGGCAACTTTTATCAGGTCATCCAGGGAAATGTCGCAGCGTTCGGCGACAACTTCCGGTGGATAGTGTTGAATAACCTCAGCGTAGGTGGGAAAGCCTGCGGTGCAATCCTCAATAAAATCAACATCCATCTTGCCCCATCGTAGAAGCAAATGAGCGATGCCATTGAGTAAATCGATATCGGTACCAGGTCGAATTGCTAGATGCAAATCGGCGGCTTCGGCTGTCGTGGTGCGACGCGGATCGACCACAATCATTTTGACGTGATGGTTCTGTTTATGGTGTTTCCGCAGTCGATTGAAGATAATCGGGTGACACTCTGCTGTGTTGCTACCGATGATAAAAGCACAGTCGGTTAGTTCTAAATCTTCGTAGCAACAAGGCGGACCATCCGAACCCAGGCTGTAAAAATACCCCGCCGTGGCAGAAGACATACACAGGCGCGAGTTGGTATCGAAGTTATTCGTGCCCAAGATTCCTTTAAAAAGCTTTTGGGCAAGGTAGTAGTCTTCTGTGAGGAACTGACCGGAACCATATAGACATAGGGCGTCTGGGCCAGTGGAGTTCAGGACGGAACCAATGCGACTGACAATTGCATCTAAGGCTTCCTCCCAAGAAGCGCGACGGAAGGGTGCATCCAGAGAGTCGCGCATCATCGGGTAGAGGAGACGGTTTTTATCAATCGATTCTGTAACCGTAGCTCCTTTGACACATACCATACCTTGACTGGAGGGATGAGAGCGATCGCCCCGCACTTTCCAGATCGGATTTCCTTGGCTATCTCGATTTGTCTCCCGATTTGCAGCCGCAGGCGGCGAAACTTCTAAGCCACAGCCAACGCCACAGTAGGGGCAGAGGGTTTTTGTTGAGTCACTCATGGCATTCGTCATTAGTCATAGGTCATCGGTCATCAGCCATCAGTCATCGGTCATTAGTAATTAGCAAGTGACGAATGACTAAGGACTAACGGCAACTTTCTCTGCGTCTAGCTTTTCTTGTGGCTGCTTGGGAATTGCCCCAAAATGTTCGATCAGCAAGTCTCGCACTACTGACTTGAGATCCTCGCAGGGAACCTTTTTCATAATCTCTTTGCCAAGGTGTGCATCTTTCCCTACCTTGCCACCCATCCAAATATCGACCGCTTCTACGGTTTGACCATCTTTGCGCGTCTTCGTACCGATGAAGCCAATATCTGCAACTTGCGGTTGACCGCAGGAATTTGGGCAACCTGTCCAGTGAATCCGAACCGGATGCGGTTGAATTAACTCTTCCTCCAGTTCCTGAATTAAGGCAAGCGCCCGGTTTTTCGTTTCGATGATCGCAAAGCCGCAGAACTCGCTACCCGTACAAGAAACTAGCCCCCGGTTCAAGATTTCTGGATCGATAGACAACCGTTCTTGAAGCAGTGGTTCTTCTAAGAAGGGACGTAAGCGCGTGTCGGGGATATTGGGAATAATCAAATTTTGTTCGACAGTCAGACGAATCTCCCCGCTGCCATAAACTTCCGCCATTCGGGCAAGTTCACACATTTCATGGGCATACAAGCGACCGACAGGGACGTGCAAACCGACGTAGTTCAGTCCCGATTGCTTTTGGGGATAAACGCCAATATGGTCGCGCTTGTCCCAGTCAATTTCATCTTTTTCAGCCGCCGATTCCAGCGAATGCCCTAGTTGTTTTTCGACCTCCGCCCGAAACTTTTCAATGCCCCAACCCTCAATCAGGTACATGATCCGGCACTTTAGCCGATTCTCGCGGGGACCGTTATCCCGGAAAACCTCCAGCATTGCCTTACTCAAAGGGACAACCTCTTCAGGAGGAACCCAAACATCAAGGGGAATGGCTTCTACATATTGATTGGGTGCAAAGTAGCCGCCGACGATGACATTAAATCCAATGGTATGGTTTTTGTAAGCGGGGATAAAGCCAAGGTCGTTGATTTCGGCATGAACGGAGTTGTCCCGACCCCCAGCAACGGCAATGTTAAATTTTCGGGGTAGGTTGCTGAGTTCGAGATTGCCCTCACCGTTATTGGTAATCATGTCCTGAAGGTTGCGGACGATCCCCCGCGTATCAATCAATTCAGCCGCATCAATGCCTGCAACTGGCGAACCCGTGATGTTCCGAACGTTGTCCATTCCCGATTGAATGCAAGTCAGACCGGCTTTTAACAAACGGTTGAATATCTCTGGGATATCCTCAATCCGAATCCCCCGCAATTGGAAATTTTGCCGGGTGGTAATGTCGGCGTTTCCTTGGTTTTGAAATCCCGAACCCGTGCAGTAGCGTTGCACGATTTCAGCTAGTACTTGCATTTGAGTGCTGGTCAAAATGCCGTTGGGTATCCGCATTCGCATCATAAACTTGCCGGGTGTCACCGTGCGATGGAAAAAACCCAACCACTTCAGCCCTTGGTTCCGTTCAAACTCGTCCATCGCCTCCCAGCCAATTTGTGCAAAATGCTCCAGTTCTTGCTTCAGCAATAGGGGATGTTTTGCAGCTTTGGCTTTTTCAATCTTGTTTAGTTTGTCCGTAGGCTTGGTTGCCTTTATTGCTTCTGTAGGCGTGGTTACGTTAGTCACGGCTTTTCCTCCTTGCGTACCTGTATCTGGCGCAATTGCACGTGTAACCGCACAGCTATTGCTCTGGCTGTTAAATACTGCTTTTTCTGCTAAGTTAGGCGCTTTTTTAAATTGAAACGGTAGACTTTGTTACAGAAGCTGCCTATTGCCAATAAAACCTTTCTTTTGAAATATTTAGAATTCTAAAAGTCTATGTTTATGGTTACTTGCCAAACAGGATTTTAATGGGCGCTGAAGATTAACTTTCAACTCACACTTGCTTATAACTTATATTTCCCAGGTTGTCGTTTTCCTAGTTGGTATTCTTAGAAATGGCTGTAAGCTTTAGCGTGTAAGATTTATGAAGGGATTTATCTACAAGCAAATCCCTTGAAATAGCTGATTGACTGAGAAATCTCGGATCTGTAGGCTCTCTTTGAGGCAACGTTACCCAGCACTGGTGAAGTTTGTTGGGTTTCGCTATCGCTCTACCCAACCTACGATTTTTATTCATGTTTCAGGAGTTTTTTCCGTCAATCAGGTTGAAATACTCATCATTTGGAACCTCACCCCCAGACCCTCTGGGCCAGCTCTAGGGGTTTGCCTGAGACGGGATGAGGTTCTCCTAGAATACTGAAGTAATTAGTAGGATTTCTATAAGTAAGTTAATCACAAATTTGTTGAAAAAACTGCCGTATTTGATACATTTTTAAACTTTTTAATCGGTTTGTCTGGTTGAAGATTCTTGAGTGCTGCCTTATCGGGTCAGAATTCTCAGAATCGTCGATCTAGCGCAGGCATTAAGAATTTTTAAATTCTCAGTCATTCTTGGGGATATATAGCAGTCTTGGTTAATTTGGGGGAAACGAACCGCCAAGGACGCCAAGAGCGCAGAGAGAGTAAGAGAAGAGAGAATTTTATAGGGGAAACCTATACTGCGTCAAGTTCGTAAATCGCCACTGGCTCTTCTTTGCCTTTAACCCGAACAAACTTATCGACTAAGCGCAGGGGGAAAGTGTCGGGGTGGCGCAGCGCTTCGACGATTGGCTTGGTGACGAGGATGGTGCTGTCGTAGTTTTTGGTGAGGCTCTCGACACGAGCTGCTACGTTTACGGCATCCCCAATGACTGTAGACTCCATGCGGGAGCTAAATCCAACGGTACCCATGACTACCTCGCCTCGATGGATGCCGATGCCGATGTCGATGATTGGCAAACCTTGGTGCGATCGCTCTTCATTAAGTACTTTAAGTCGCTGTCGCATTGCTAATGCCGCGTGCAATGCATTGTCTGTCGCCTCATCGTCGAAGAGCGCCATAATCGCGTCGCCGATATACTTGTCAATGAAGCCGCCGGACTTGTCAATCACTTGTCCCATGCAGGCGAGGTAGTCATTCAAAAATGAAAAGGTTTCTAAAGGCGTCATTTGTTCTGACATTGCCGTGTAGCCACGAATATCGGCAAATAGGATTGTAATAATGCGCGTCGAGGCAAAGCCGACTTGGATGTTCTCGATGCCGTCGGGTGCAATCACTAGGAGAAATTTCTCTGGCACGAATCGATGAAATGACTCGATGGTTTTTTGTAGCCGATTAAATAAACTTTGTAGCGCTGCCGACATATCATTGAAAGCGATCGCTAAAGCGCCAATTTCATCTTTGCGGTAAATTTCAGCCCGATGGTGTAAATCGCCAGCGGCAATTTTGGCAGCACTCAATTGTAACCGCCGCACGGGACTACTTAGCTCCCTCGCCAACAGGTAGGAACCGAAAAGACCGAAGGAGAGGGCAAAAACACCCACCAAAAGCGCTTTTTCTACAGCGATCGCTACCGCTTGATTCACCTGCCGCAGTGACATTCCTATCCGCAACGTCCCGATTTTTTGCCCGGAAGAGTTGCGAATTGCGGCAGCAACTTCGATGGCAGTTTCCCCCCGACGTGCCCGCACCTTGCGGTTGAAGGTAATGTCGCGCAGCAGGAATGTCTCGACAACGCGGGTATCTTCATACACTGCCAGCGCCGAGTTTGTTACTGGCACAGGCACAATATCGGGAATATACTGTTCCTGAAGTGCGCTTTCGCTGGCGGCGACGATTTGATTTGACAAGCGCACATCGGAGATCAGAATGTACATAAAGTCTGGGTTGCGCTTCAGTAGCAGATTGAAACCGAGCCGAATCTGACCCCAATTTTGGTCTTCAAGTTCGTTCGTCCAGGTATTGGATAAGGCGATCGCTAGCTGCTGGATTTCACGCCGCTTATGATCGCGGTAGAGTTGTCTCTCGTTCTTCGCCCACAGCCACAACACAGAACCGACAATCGCCACAATCAAGAGTGTCGTGGCGGTCATAATTCGTGTGTGAATTGAGCGGAACGCGGCAACTTTCATAATGGCTAATTGGTAATGGGTACTTAGTAATTGGTAAAAAGTTTTAAGTTTTAAATTTTTAGTTTTGAATGAAAAAATTTTCTTTTAACAGGACTTACGCTGCATAGCACCACATCTATGAGGGCAACCACAGGGGGATTGAACCCGAAAAAACGCTATATGTATAAGCTTTGCGTAAGTCCTGTTTTAACTCAAAACTCAAAACTCTCATTAGCCATACTTCTATTATTTGCTAACCTCAAGTTGTTCTACAAAAGTCAGCCAGCGCTGATTCTCGTACCTAGCTTGACAATTGCTGGGGAAAGCTAGCGTCACCGGACCACCCATTTTGGCAGGAATCGGGTCGCGTTCGTTACCCCAGTGCGTGGCCAACAAAATATCGCAGTCTCGCACTTCGTTGGCTGTCAAACGAATTGGATTCAGGGCATTGCGGGAGACGGGCGCTTTTCCCCGAATGACAACCATACCGTTTTCTGGTAGTGTGACACCGGCAGCTGCCAGAACGTCCCGCACGCGCACACCCGCGAGCTTGACTTTGCCAATAGGCCAGCCAATCGGGTAGCCAACAGCTTCTTCGATGGTGACTTGTGGCAGTTGGCTGATGGTTTTGGCATCAAGCGGGGTTTCGCCAACGCGCAGTCGCACTGCCTCTGTACCGACGATCAGGTTGGTCACGTAAAATGCCCAAAAACGGTCGGGATATTTTTGCTCAAGCTGCGGGTACTCGGTGTAGGGAAATACTAGGGAAAGCGGGCCGCCTTCGCTGCGGGAAATGGGCATCCCATTGCGCTCTAAAGCAATGATAATCGGGTACGCACGCAAATCTGCAATGCTGACGGTGGCTCGGTAGGCATCGAAGGATACAAGCGTCACTTCCGTACTATCAGTGATGCCGAACTTGTCGAGCAGTTTAGAGACAGCAACACCACGGAAGTCAAAAATCCGATCGGGGTTGTTGCTTGTATTATGGGGCGATCGCGTCCGTATATGGGTGGTGGCGATCGCGTCTAGTTCTTGCATGGTCAATCGCACGGATTTTCCCGCCGTCGTTTTCCCCTGAATTTCTAGATTCCACTGTTGCCGCTGTCGATTGTTTGTATGAGCGGCAACCATTGCGGCGTTTTTTTGCATCGCCTCATTTCTCCACTCCTCCATCTGGGCATTGGTTGGTTTCTGATTTTGACATCCGCTCATGAAGGCAAGCAGGAAGAGGCAGCAGGTAAGAGGGATTGGGGAAGATATCATTTCATTTTTATAACCTTAAACCTTGGTGCTGCATCCTTCCACAAGTCCCTGTTGCTGCGATTAATCAGGAAAATACGTCGGTTCATTCCCCGGCTTCCACTTAATGTTGCAGCCGATGCTAGGCTTCTGGTCTGAGGGGATTGATTGACCTGCTAACACTGCATCCATCGCGGCTCGTAAATCCTTGCCGTTGACTGGTCGATCGTTACCGGGGCGACTGTCATCTAATTGACCGCGATAAACCAAACTTTGGTTGGCATCAAATAGGAAAAAGTCTGGCGTACAAGCAGCGGTATAAGCTTTAGCAGTTTCTTGAGTTTCGTCGTAGCACAAAGGAAAGGTGAATCCCAGCTGATTCGCCATTGCTTTGAGTGAGTTGGGGGCGTCATCTGGATAGTTGCTGGCATCGTTGGCGCTAATTGCCACAATTCCCATCTCTTGTCCTACATAATCCTTGCCAAGCTGCACGAGTTCTCCCTGGATGTGTTTCACAAAGGGGCAATGCTTGCAGATGAACATGACCAGCAATGCCTGCTTATCGGCAAACGTGGCAAGGGAAATGGTTTGACCAGATACCACATCCGGCAACTGGAAATCTGGGGCTGTAGTTCCCAGAGCCAACATGGTTGAGGCGGTTCGCGCCATTGTATGCACTCCTTACGTTTTGGTAGACTGTGCTCCCACTTATATTGCTCTACCACTGAAAAAAAAACCAGCGCCAGTAGCGATCGCTCTTGATATAGTACAATTGTACTAATTGCGTTCCGCATCCCAGTCGTTAGGTAGCCATCCAGCCATCGACATGACAAAACTGCAAGCCAGCCTCAAAGTAGTCCAGACAAAACGCGGCGAACTAAACCGCCAAGCTGTAAGGTGTGATGCCAACAAGCGCCTTCTGCGACCTCTAAAGACAGCCGACTCAGGCAGGTTAATTCCGTCACTACGGGTTAAGACCTACCAGGAACTGCTACAGGAACATCTGAATGAAAAATTAAAACACCTAGAGGCGCAAGCAACCCAAATCAATCGGCTTTCAGCGGAGCTAGAGGCAGCAATACAGGAACTCAAGGCAATCTCAGCTCAAGTCAATACAGACTTGAAATCCCTTCGGGGCAATGCTGACATTTGCGAGTATAAAGTAACGAGTGTACCCTACGTAGGACAAAAGCTCGATGGATCGTTAGTGCTGACGGCTCGATCTATCGATCTATACAAAGCTGAACGGGAAGCCGCGTCGCTGGCACAGAAACTGCGGCGACGAACCCGAAAAAAACGCAGCTGAGAGCTTTAAGTGTCTATTAAAGCAAATATACGCCCCAGGATCAGAGCCTGGGGCTACTATCAATGGCTATTGCTGCGAGCGATCGCGATAAACTACGCGCAAGTAACTGAAATTTAGGAAATGGTGTCGAAACTACTACAAATTTCTTGGGTTTGGTGCTATTATTAAATAATCGAAATCTGTGCCAAATAAATATTTAATGATAGTTCTTCCTCGTCAAACTCATCATATCATAAAAAACTGAGTGAAGTCTAGGGTTGAAAACAAAAAATTTCCCCTTATCCCTAAAAGAGGAACTGAGTTTATATTCTATTGATCAGCACTTAGGCAGAAATCAACAAAGGCACAGGTAAAAGAGGAGTAATGGGTAATTGTTCAGGGTTTAAGGGAAACTAGGTATTAGCAATTAACCCTTAGCAGTATGTTTAGGAATGTGGATTAAATAAAATCCAGAATTATTATATAGCAACCGCCAAGGCGGTTAGGACACTGTGCGAAGCACATCTTCAATGGCATCTCGTAGACAATCAAACTGCTCCAGTTTTTTGCGGATGCGACTTTTTAACCAAGACCAACATTGCTCAATTTTGTTAAGGTCTGGTGAATAAGGGGGTAAATATAGCAGTTTACAGCCGGCATTCGAGTGGCAGTTCCGAGATGCGCCCACCTCTGTGGAAAGTGGCATTATCCATCACCACAACCTGTCCAATTGTGAGTGAGGGAAGCAAACAATTTTCCAACCAGGTTTCAAATACTGTTCGATTACACGCCCCTTCAATAGTGAAGGGAGCTATCAAATTTTGGTTGCACAAGGCGGCAATCATATTTATCCGCCCTTCACGCCTCGATGTAGGGGCATGGAAGCGTTGCCCTTGATCATTTCAACCATAATCATACTGATCTCGACTATCCATCCCCCGACTCCGGAGAGGTAAACAATCTTCTCAGGAGCTAGTGTGGATAACTGCGTTAAAAATGCCTGTCGTTTTTCTTCATCCCGTAAGCCTCCTTCTGCAAATCGGGCGATCGCCAAAGTCAAGACTCAGCATCCCCAGGAAACTGGAAGCGATCGCAGTCGGAGGTATTCTGGCACCCGATCAGGTAATCTCTCTGGATATAAAGTTGTTATAACGTTCTCATCTTGAGAGAAGTTCCCAGGATGAGCATAACGACTAAGATAAGCGGCGGCAAATAGCCTCGACCACTCCACTAGGGTCTCTCAACCGTCCGCTTCATCGACTTGTTAGCTGGCGGTTGTGTGCTGTTGCAACCACTCTGTAAATGCTTCGCGCCCTAACTCACCCGATGCGATCGCCAACACCACACGCTCTTGCTCATCCACAGAGGCATTAATTTCCATTCCATTCAGGACAAGAAAAGTCTCTGCCGCAGCATGACCTGTACGCTTGTTCCCATCCACAAACGGATGATTCATGATGATGGAAAACCCTATTACTGCTGCCTTTTCAAGCAAATCTGCGTACAATTCTTCCCCACCAAAGGTCATTCGAGGTTGCGAGATCGCTGACTCCAACAAACCCACATCTCGGATACCTAATGCTCCACCAGATTGCTCAATGACTCTACGATGCAGTTCTAACACCTCGATTAACGTCAAAAAGCGCATTATGCTAAGCGTCGGTACAGTTCAGTGTTCTTCGTCAGCACCTGATTAGCTGCATCAACAAATTCGCTCTTTTGAGAATTGAGCCAATCCTCTAAGCTAGCCTTTAATAGAACTTCAAGCACAATTCCATGCACTCTTGCCAAATCTTGTAGTTTTTGAAATTGGCTATCTGAAAGGTCAATCATAATAGAAGCCATAGCGATCTCACTCCTAGTAGTTTTGAGTAAAGTTTAACATTTACAATGGACTGAAAGTTCTTTGTATACTCCCAACCCGGAAGCAAAAACAGCTAATAGTCAAAGTTAAATTGAGTTTTGGTCAGCATTCTACCAGGAAACGAGCAATGAGGAAAATTCATTGCTCGTCGCACTGGCAGCATCTAATTGCTCAAGCTATTAAAAGAGCTTTACGCTTGGTGTGCCGTTTGAGAACGGCTCCATCAAATGCCTGTCATCCCGAACAACGTTGTGGGTGAGTAATATAAGTTAGGCTAGCTTTTGGGATGGTGCGTTACGCTATCGCTCTCCTCACCCTACGCGATATGCGATCGCACTGCAATTAGGGATTAGGGCGTAAGAATCGTAGCGATGCCTGTTGTAAGTTAATGACGATCGATTGCCCAGACGATGGGACAAAAGCTCTAAGATCTTGGCAAGTGACCCAACGCCCTGCACCCGTCGGCGTGTTGTCAGCTACAAGACAGACCCGATACGTCTTTCCTGCTCTGATTCTATCGGTCACGATTCTCCTAAACTCTCTCTCGCGAGTCACGTTTGAATTGAGAACGTTGATGTTTGCACACATTCCAGTTCGTTGATCTGCATTGACTACCTGGATCAGAGCAGATATTCAGATAGAGAGCGCCAAAGTCAAGACACAGTATCCCCAGGAAACTGGAAGACTGGAAGTGATTACAGCCGGAGGTATTCTGGCACCCGATCAGGTAATCTCCCTGGATACAAACCAGTTATAACTTTCTCATCCTGAGAGGACTTTTCAGGATAAGCATAACGTCCCCAATCACCCGCCACAGACAACCTCGAATTTCAACCGATAACCTCTCGGCGGTCGGTGTGCATTGGGGTTGTTATGCAATGCTATCATCGCCTGCAACTGCGATATCGAAGTGCAGCACTTCTTCACGAACTCCCAGCTTCGTGTAGAGCGCAATCGCTGGCTCATCTCCGATGTCTGCCTGCACGAATATGACATAGGATGAACGTGCCGCTGCAATCTTCTTGAGTTCTTGAATCAACGCTGTCGCGATGCCTTCGCGCCGATGCGCTTGTGCAACAGCCAGATCATAAATATAGATTTCACTGCGCTCCTGCTCAAACTTCTGGAGTTCGTACGCAGCGATTCCACCCACTACCGAGCCATTCTTCATCGCTATAAGCGCAATGAAGTAATCGCTGCTGAGCAACCGCTGAAGATAGGCATTACTTGGACGAGACGCTGTATAGGTTTCTACATCGTCGAACGCCTTGCCGAAGGTCGTCATCATGGATTCCATCAGCGCTAAGTCTTCAGACTTAAGCAAGCGAATACTAAATGGGCGTGAAAATGACATAGCTTAGTCTGAATGCAAATCTAGTATGGAAGTGTGCAATCTACGATGGATAACGACACAGTTGAGCGGCGACGAAGAGATTTGAAACGAAGCGCAAAAACTCCGTTTGCCGCTCCAACGCCGTGTTAGCTGGCTGGCATTAGACGCAATCTGAATTGAGCAATTGCATAAAGATGGCTCCCAGTTGGCGGCGATAGCTAGTCTAGTGCAAAAGCTCATTACCCCTGGCTAGACAGTGCTTTGCGGAAAACGATCTTGTCTGCACCTTCCGCGTAGAACTCGCGTATACGCGCTTCCTTTTCGTAACCGTTTTTGTGATAGAACGCTTGTGCATACTCAAAATCTGGCGTGCCCAGCGTCTCAACCAATAAGAGCCTTGCACCTCGGTCTGCCAAAGTCTGCTCTACAAAGCGTAGCAGTTTCGCACCGCGTCCTTGCCTTTGATGGGTTGGGTGGACGGCAATCAGTTGCAGGTTCCAGGTTCCGTTCGTCATGCGTTCCGGTTCGCAGTAGGCTAATGCCACAAGTCCGTCATCATCGTCTGTAAGCCAGAATGGATGGATGTCTCCATCTTTGCTTAACGAAGCGGTCAACATCTGACGCAACTCCTCTAGTTCGTCTAACGAAAAGAGTTCCATAGAGCCAGCTAAGGCAATCAGCGCCTCTGCATCATCGGGCAGGATTGGTCGGATCATCGCGAACTCCAGCAGTGTAAAGGAGAAAAATTACAACAGTTGTTATGTTACGGTAAAAACATAACAACTGTTATGATAAATGTCAAGATGATTGTTTGATATCGCTGCAAACTAGGGACGCGCTATGAATTTTGACGATCGCCGCATTGAAGTCGCTAATGCGGCATGGCGGGTAATTATTCGGGAAGGATTGGATCGCACTAGTATGCGAGCGATCGCGCAGGAGCTTGGCTCCTCAACTGGAGTTGTGACCCATTACTTTCGAGATAAAGAAGCCCTGATCTTATTTGCCCTAGAACGAGTGTTTGAAAACGTTCTAGACGAAATGAAAGGCTGTACTCAGAAGGAGCAAGGCATTGACAGGCTAGAAGCAATGCTTTTTACAGCCCTCCCTCTGGAGAACCGCGACAAAGACGATTGGAAGGTTTGGGTGGCGTTTTTGGGCTATTCGATCGGGCGCGAGCATTTAGTTCAGAAACATCGAAAACGTTATGACTGTTTACGACAAATGCTTACTCAAGCGTTAGCTGACTTACAAACCGCTAATCTGCTGCGAGCCGATCTTGATCTAACCCTCGAAGCCAATGCACTTGTCGCGCTAGTGGATGGTATTGGCACTGGGATTGTCATCTGTCCTGAACAATTCTCGGCAGAGCAACAGCAATACCTTGTGCGGCGACATATCAATATCTTACTGGCATCATCCTGAACACTGACGATAAGTTTTAAACTAGTGCCACCACATGTCAACGAAGCTAGCTAACTTGTTATTAGACAGATTTTTCCCTCAGATCCACCCCAAAACAGGTGGATAGGCAGATTTTTTCTTGCGATCCTCCTAAATCAGGTGGATCTGAGGAAAGTTTCTTCATAATACGCCGATCTGGGTGGATCTGAGGAAACTTTCCTCATATCTTCAGATGTGTACGGATAAAACAACGAGTATCATCAAGCACATATTTAGTATTGTGCCTGGATGGTGACGGAACCTCGCCCGAAAAAGCTCTTAGACCAACTGCGTGACGTGATTCGGCTTAAGCATTATGCCTACCGGACGGAAGAAACCTACGTGCAGTGGGTAAAACGATATATCCTCTTTCATGAAAAGCGTCATCCGCGTGAGATGGGACGAGCAGAGATTGAGGCATTTCTGACCGACCTGGCAGTCCAACAGCAGGTTGCTGCTTCCACTCAGAATCAAGCTCTCAACGCCATTCTGTTTCTCTACCGAGAAGTGTTGAACTTAGAGGTGGCTGAGGTCAATGCGATTCGGGCAAAACGCACTCAATATCTCCCCACAGTTCTGACCCCACAAGAGGCAAGGGCAGTCATTCAAAACATCGGCGGCGTTCAGCAGTTGGTGGTGAAATTGCTTTATGGCGGTGGATTACGGTTGTGTGAAGGGCTACGTTTGCGGGTTAAGGATGTCGATTTTGCTCAACATCAGATTCTGGTGCGAGATGGCAAGGGCAGTAAAAGCCGTGTCACGATGCTACCTATCAGCGTGAGTGAGGAACTGCGCGATCATCTCGTTAGGGTCAAGCGGCAACATCAGCAAGACTTAGGGCGAGGCTTTGGAGCCGTGCCGTTGCCCTATGCCTTAGATCGCAAGTATCCGAATGCAAATCGAGACTGGGTATGGCAGTTTGTGTTCCCCTCTAGCCAGATCGCCAAAGATCCGCGTGGTGATTTGATGTGTCGGCATCACCTACATGAGAGCAGTGTGCAAAAAGCAGTCAAGCAAGCAGTGCGGGGCACAAAGGGCGTTGCTGAATTAGGGTATGATGCGAGCGAGAATGCGAGAGGGGAGCCGAAAATGATTTCTTTGATTTTGATAGGGAATTGGAACATCTCCAAATCTGAGATAATGAATTAGTAATCGAATTGAATGTCGTAGCATTTGTTCAGACTTAGAATAACAAAGAGTTTTTCGTTTGAGCCGAGCCAAATAATGTCTAAGTCTTGTATTTTCACCCTCAACTCTTGTCATATAGGTTTTGCTAATAATTTGATCGACCTCCGGAATAAAATTCGGGTAAACTTTCCACCCATCTGTCACATAAAAATAGCATTTCCATTTACTAACAAGACCCCATAGTGGTTCAAAAGTTTTGGCGCTATGGTCGCCTAAAACCCATCCTAAAATACCTGGTTTAAAGTGGTCTACTGCTGTCCATAGCCAGG
>NZ_JBYCCT010000080.1:0-3120 GCF_057473865.1 Coleofasciculus sp. H7-1 | reverse complement strand
AAATAACAAACTCAAGCTAATTAAACGCTCGGCTTATGGATTTAGAAACTTGGAAAACTTCCGGATTAGATGCTTATTAAATTGGCATTTTAATTGTTGATCTAGCATAACAGGTACTGAAGAGCCATAATTTTTTGTTACCCTTAGCATTCTTTGTTGCCGTAAATGTCCTTATAATAGTATTTCCTTCTCCACCAATAAAAGGAGGAACTAGATTCACTAATTTTATTCCATATTCCTGATTTACTTTCTCATAAGCTCTCCACAGAGTTAGCTGATCGATGTACTTACTGTCTTGAGGTTCCTCAAGCAAATGCCAAAGTTGTGCAACCCATTCTTTAGTTAGAGCTTTAGCTGCTGGAGAATTAGCTAAACCAAGTACATTCATTGTTAATCTTAAGAATTCATACTTCATTTTGGCTCTAGCAAAAATACAAACATCTCCCTGCTTGAAGAGACTGCCGAATCTATTTAAATCTTTTCTTACAATTAAATCAGCGTCTAATTGAAGTAAATTGTCAACCAAGCTGTCTTGCCTTAGTTCATTAACTAAAAAAATTCTCCTTGCCATAGAATATAAACGCTGTTCATAAGGATAAGCAAATTCTTTTTGTTCGTAAATTATTCTTATGTTCTCCCAATCTGAAAACTCTTGTAAGCTGGCTTCAGGTGTATTGATTGCTAATACCACTACCCTCACTCTGGGAAAATTTTTTCTAATGGAACGTAGCAATATTTTCCCATAATCTAAATACTTGTTGTCGAACCTAACACTTACAGTAATATGAGCATCCTTAGGCTGAAATGCTTTAATCAACTGAGTTATCATTACTTTCTTCCTTTAATTTTATAGACAGAATCTTGATATCTACAGCAAGTAGAATTTTCTTGATAGCTGGCATTGGCAAACCTATTGACCCTATGTATTGCGACTAGCTGGTACAAATCCTGACAGCGCGTGTATAGGATGTCGCGTAAGAAACTCCCTAGAATATGCCTTAAACCTATCCGCACGGCTGAGTAACAAACTCTTGCTCAAACGAGAGGATATGCAATCCGTCTTTTCCTTTAAACTGCGGGCTGCTTACAACTTGCATCATTTCGGCTTCTGATTACTCTAACTACTTTGACTTGCTGATGTCACAAGCTCAGATAGCAATCCTGACATTTTTAACACACGCTCCGACAAAAATTGAGCTTGTTGGGCAACTTTCATTCGTTGTGCATCATCTGCCCAAATGTTTGCCCAACCTAATTGCCAACGAGCCAATTGCACTTGTAACTCAACTAACTCTGCTGCAATGTCTATTCCAGCATCAATTGCTGTCTTCTCAATAAAGAACTTGCTTTTCTCTATCAAATGGGCAACTGCATCGCGGTTCAGGTCGTTATTAGAAAATGACCGAATTAGAGCTAAAGAAGCAGCGAGTTATCCTAAGCGAGTAGGTACAGATCCACGCAAATAACGCTCTCACATTGCCGTCGGGTCTTTCATAAGGCTCCTAAGAACTCCTAAGTGATTTGGGCAACTTGCTCATCTTACGCTGGGTGAAGAATCTCCATTGAGCGATTATTTTGACGAGGGCGGATATTAATCAGCGATTTATAGAACCACTTCCTGCGTCAATGGGTTCCAACTCCTCCCCATATATTTTCCTACATACTCCCATCTTCCGGCAACACCGTTTCACAATCCGCATGAAGCTCCCCACCACCTGCAAGAATGCCATGCTCGATATCTACTGTCAGTTTAATGTAGAAACGATGAGCCTCCAGTATTATAGGACTTACGCATTGACAGGGAAAGGAAAATGTGGTGAATCTAGGATAGTCTTGCAGCCCCCGGAATCAGCGTGAGAGAACGGTCTAAACCCTCAACAGCCAAGTGTACCTGCTCCCTCTACATCTTATTTTTATTGGCAGAACCCAAGTATGTCAGTTGTGTTCGCCTAGCCGAGGTGATGGAGGGGTTGAGTCACGACAGTGTGAATCGTTTTTTGCTGCGCGAGAACTACAGCCCGCGAGACCTGTTTGATGAGGTCAAAGACCATTTGATTCTGAGCGGTGGGATTGCGATTGGGGATGATAGTGTGCTGGACAAGCCTTACCGTGACCCCCAGAGAACCGACCATCAGGGGCTACTTTTGGTCAGGTAAACACAAGCGCACCGTCAAGGGGATCAATCGGATTACCTTGTACTACACCGACATCACAGGCACCTCGTATCCGGTGAACTTTCGGATTTATGACAAGCGGGAGGGCAAAACCAAGAACGAGTATTTTCGCGATATGGTAACAGAAGTCAAAGCCTGGGGGCTGAAACTGGCTTGGGTCACGGGCGATAGTTGGTATTCAGGCATTGAAAATCTGAAGTTTCTCAGAAACGAGAAGGTGGGTTTTCTGTTTGGCATTGCGGACAATCGCCAAGTTTCGATAGAACGGGGCACTCAAGTGCAGGTGCAAACCTTAACGATCCCGGAGTCGGGGTTGGTGGTCTACCTCAAGGAGTTTGGCTGGGTGAAAGTGTTTTGCCAGAGCTTCAAAAACGAGGTTCGGTATTACATCCTGTACCAACCCGACGAGACGCAACTGCGACAACTCAACCGCCAAGACTTTCGCCAGATTCATGATAGCCATTGGCAGATTGAGAGCTTTCATCGGGTGATCAAGCAAGTGTGCAACATTGAACGCTTCAAGCGTGCGAACCGAGTCTGCCCTCAGAACCCACTTCTTCTGTGCGCTGCAAGCATGGCTGTAAACTGCAAACGATGCGAGTTGAGGGCTTGATTGATAACCTCTATCAGGTGTCGAGACAGTTATTTGTGCCTGTGATTCGCCAGTTCATTTTGGAAAACCTCTCCAAGCCAATCACTGCCTAACCTCAGACTTCGCTACTTCTGTCAATGCGTAAGTCCTATATTTTATCAATTTGCTCCTTTGTAGCGTGATCGCGGATGATGTGAATCATTCAAAGTGCGATCACCCTTCGCTGTAGGGCGTTGCTGAATTAGGGTATGATGCGAGCGAGAATGCGAGAGGGGAGCCGAAAATGATTTCTTTGATTTTGATAGGGAATTGGAACATCTCCAAATCTGAGATAATGAATTAGTAATCGAATTG
>NZ_JBYCCT010000079.1:0-3138 GCF_057473865.1 Coleofasciculus sp. H7-1 | reverse complement strand
GGCATTGAGGATGGCATCACGGGTGAACTGGTGGCGGCTGGAGTGCCTAAAGGTCATATTGTGCTGGCGTTCCATCCGCCCCAAGTGCGAGAGCATACAGGATACGCGATCGCGTAGCATCTGCAAAACAAACTGCGAACTGACTTGTCAGCGCAACGCGATCGCATACCCTAGTTGGGCGATCGCCTATTTCTATGAGAGGAAAAAAGGCGATCGCATATTCTTTCGGAAGGAGGAAAGTAGGAGCGATCGCGCTTTGGCAATAATCAAAGCGCGATCGCATTCTCAACTCTACAAAAAAATGATCGCACTCTTACCTCATAACAAATGCGAGCGTACTCAATTCCCAATTGAGCGAACCGACTTGTCGGCGCAACGCTATCGCACTTTCACTAATTCCTAAAAGCGATCGCACTCTCAACTCTGCATTCTTGGCGACCGCGCTTTTGTAGAGTAGTTCACAGCAATGTATTGCACCTCTGTTATCATCCGTTCCACTGAGAATCTGTTTCATTTGGCGTGCAAGGTCTTCACACTGAGCGGAACTCAGCGATTTATTACCATGCTGCAATGCTGGTTTCGATTGTGCATATAGCTCACCAGCCTTTAAAAAGTTATAGTCGGATTCGTCAGTGCTAGGGTCAGATTCGCCACTTCGAGAGATTGACTCATAGCTGTGGATGTCATTATTCCAAGTATTGCTATTCCAAGTTTCAGCCCAACTTGAGACATGGTTTTATCAAAACTCTACAGCAACGGGGATGGAAGATTCTGTACCTCAAATGGCAGCGTCACTTCTGAAAGATGAGATGTAGCCCAATCGTGCCAATCTTCATTAAGCAACAATTGTCCTGCGAGTCTCTGAAATATTATGCTTTCGCCATTGAATAATAATACTGCATCTCCTGAAATCTGACGCAGCAGCTCTATAGTTACCCATAATAAGGTATGCTTTCCTCCCTCATAATTCACATTAGAATTGATCTGAAACCACACATCTATCGTCGGTCTAAATCCAAACGCTTCTTCAATAACAGATTGACGAATATCTAACTGAGGGTGCGCTCCTACCAATATTCCTGAACCAAACAAGCAGGGATTTGAGGAAGCTGAATCCCACTCAAGGTCAAACCCTTTGGACACAATATGTAATGCTTGTATCGGCTTCAGATCGGTTGCTATGGATAAATCATAGTCTAATGACATTTATACCTCCTATTAGACATGAGTATTACGGAAAAAGTGGGATAATTGTCGTACCCCTTACCACAATTATCTCTTGGAGATCTGGTACGGGATGGATTTGCTGGGTGGGTTTGTGGAAGGCGTAGAGTTTGATCGGTTGAACGATGATGAATTGAAATTGCTCTTTGGTGTAGCCTAAGCATTGCATGGCGGCGGTGAGTTGGATATCGTAGCCCGTGTAGGTGGGGGGACGCAAGAGGATGATTTTGTCATAGCCTTGTTGGAATATTTGATGGTAGCGGGCGATGTCTTCTAGGAGTTGGGTGAATTCGCCGTCGCGGTGTTGCAGAACTCTGTCGCAGTCGTCGCCAAAGTCTGCGGTTTTGATGAACCAGTCTTTGGGCTCGTCTTTGAGGGAGGCTTGTTCAACGTCGGGGGGTAAGTCTGCTGCTAGTTGACGGGAGAGGGAGGCTTTGTAAAGCTGGTTGCTAGTTTGAATTGAGTTAAAAAAGACTTCAATATCAGGTAAGTTTTCTTGATTATCTACACTTTTTGCAATAACTAAATTGTTGCCGTTTTCTAGGATGTTTTTAACAGCCGTTGTCAGGGAGCAACGAAGATAAGCTGAGGAAGGAATAGCTTCTAAAGGATATTCGGTGATGCTCAACCAAATTTTAGCCGTTTTTTGGGATAATGCTATCATAATTCATACTTCAAATAGGATGATATTTGATGATTTAGTTTCTCAAATGATTACGAAGTTAGTGCTAAGGATTGTTTGGCTATTTGTTCGATGACAAGCGATCGACAAAGTGCTTCAATTTTGTTGTTTCCACCGATATCAAAAAATAGATGCAGCCATTCATCAGGGGAAAGCGAGAGGTTTTCTACCCAAGGGGAGGGAGTGACTTTACCCCAGCCGATAATTGTGCCAAGATTAGCCGGGATTAGCTCTAAGTCGTTAGGATTTGAATTGAGTTGTATATCAAGCCGAATGCAGGATTTCAGAATAAGTTTTAGGGGTTGCTCGGTGGTGGCAATTTCTGAAGTTGTGTTAGTTGGATTGAATTCCCAGTAGTAGTTGAGATTGAGGATGTAATTATAGGGAAATTGCCATCCCATTGAGAGCAATTCTGCTTCAGTAAAGTCGTATTGTTGCCAAATTTCTTCAAAATTCATAGTTTGGTTTGGGGTTAAATTAGGGAAGTAGAATAAAATGGGTTTCTGCACGAGTTCCAGGTTGTCCGAATGCGTTTAGGGGTTGTTCTCCCGGTGCGCCACCTCCAGGGCCATTATAAACGCGGGTATAGGATGAATCATCAGGTTTAGTCATTATTCTGACGCTAGATTGATTGTTTGGGCTAGTCCAGATTGTGCCGGTACCGCTTTTTGATCCGCCTCTAGCTGGGGTGGATATCCAAGCTGAGGCGGTGAGTTCGGTTTCTAAGGTGGTTTTGTCAATTCCACTGACAAGTAAATTGAGGATATCGGCGGCAGTTAGGATGTTACCTGATGGCATGGGTTAGGGAGGTTGGATTTTTGTTAGGGATGCGATCACAACTTTGGGGAATGGTTGAGGTGCGATCGCCTGTAGTTCAGAAACCGGGTTTTTGCACAAGATATCGGTTAAGAGGTAAAGGCGATTGCCTACGGCACGCTGCGCGAACGGAAAAACCCGGTTTGTTTTGTTGGGGGAAGAAAAGAGCGATCGCGCTTTGGCAATAATCTCTTGCGATCGCATCTTCATAACCTCAACTGCAATCAGCGCGATCGCTCTCTACGATTTCAGATAATAAAAGAGCGAACTGACAGGTCGGCGCTTCCCTATCGCACTCAATTCCTCACAGGAGCTTGCCCGACTTGTGACTAGGGCGCGATCGCACTTGTTGACATCCTCTCCGGAGATTACCGACAAGTCAGGCAAGCACTTTGTTGGGGTATAGGATAGCGTTG
>NZ_JBYCCT010000078.1:0-75319 GCF_057473865.1 Coleofasciculus sp. H7-1 | reverse complement strand
GCAAGGTATAACGATTTTGGACTGTATTTTCTATTTAATAAACGCTAAATTGGCTTAAATTCATGGCTAGTATAGCTTGTGGCGCTTCTTGACTATAAATTTAGCATACCAACTACGGAAGAGCCAAGTTTATTTTGAGGGCAACATCATGATAGGTGCAAAAAACCAACCAAATCTGCAACCTCAAGACCAATTCCTATTCGCAGAACTGTCCGAACAGGAACAAGAGGCGGTGGCTGGAGGTTTAGATTTATTCAGTTTTGACTTTGACGATTTGAAGTCTGAGATTCCCAATGGCACTTTCAATCTCAGTCCATTTAGCATCAGTTTCACGATTGACGATAAAAAATATACAGCTCAACTAGCAGAGCCAGCAACAATATCACTAGTAGATGGAAATTTGACTGGAACTGGAGGAAATTTGACAGTTACTAGCAGTTGAATCGGCGATTTAGTAGCTGCAACTATTCAGTCAAACCATGTCTATCACACCCTGATTTAAAATTAGGGTGGATTTTTTCATCTTTCTGCTGAACGAACCCAGTCCCAAGCGACGAGATTTTCTTGTCGAGCGGGCAATAAACCCAGCATTTTTGGAAAGAGCGATCGCATCAATTCGCGTTGCAATACAATCAATTATAGAAATGGTATTAGTTTTATCACCAGATGAATCAGTTAAGTTTAGACAACAGCGGGCAAGTCGTAAAAAGCCATTGACCACTTAAATTATAAACGATTGCGAAGAAATTAAACTTTATTTAAAGTAAATGCAATCATAATAGAGAACACTCATTAACTGAATGGATTAATCATGCTTAGAGACAGCAACCCCGACTTTCTCCGCTCAGTTTCAAGCGACGAATTTCTCCCTCCCATCAGCCGATGGACAACGCTAGGGGGATTGTTTTTAGTCGGTACTTTTGGGGTAGCGGTGATGCTTGCCGCTTATACGAAGTACAACGTTACTGTTAAAGCTGCTGCCGTTGTGCGTCCTACAGGTGAGTTGCGAATTGTGCAAGCGTCAACAGAAGGAACGATTAAAAGCATCTCTGTGAAAGAGAATCAGGTCGTGAAACAGGGGGATGCGATCGCTATCTTGGATAACTCCCAACTCCAGACGAAAAAAAGCCAACTGCAAGGTAATATCCAGAACAACCAACAGCAACTGAGTCAAATCGCGGCTCAAATCAGCGCCCTGGACAGCCAGCAAAAGGCGGAGTGGAACTTGATGAATCGCAACAGTGCCTCAGCTCAAGCGGATCTGGGTCGCAACCAACGAGACTATCAAGAGAAACAAATTACAACTAAGGCAGAAGTGCAAGAAGCGCAGGCATCTGTGGACTTAGCAAGGGCGCAGATGAATCAATATCAACAGCTAGCAAATACAGGTGCGATCGCTCAACTGCAAATCAAGGAAAAAGAAGAAGCTTTCAAAGCCGCTCAAGCGAGACTGCAACGGGCAAAAGCCACGCTCAATCCTAGTGGGGCACCCGTAGCAATTGCCAATGAGCGAATCGCTCAAGAAAGAGCCAAGGGTGAATCTACCTTAGCGACGTTGAACAAAGAACGAAAAACCCTAATTCAGCGTCAAATTGAAATCCAAAATCAACTTAACGGTGACGCCCGCGAACTCAAACAAATCGGGATGGAACTGCAAAAAAGCGTGATTCGCGCCCCAGCATCTGGCACCATTCTCAAACTAGAACTGCGAAATGCCTCTCAGGTGGTGCGTCCAGCGGAACCGATTGCCCAAATTGCTCCCAGCAACACGCCAATCGTCGTGAAAGCGCGGGTGGCGGCTCAGGATATTGGGAAAGTTGCTTTGGGGCAAAAGGTACAAATGCGGGTTTCTGCCTATCCTTATCCTGATTATGGAACCCTCACCGGAAAAGTGAGCGCGATCGCTCCTGATGCGATCGCCCCTGAAAGTAACAACGCCAACGCCCCTGTGGTTGCGCCCTCCTACGAAGTAACCATCCAGCCAGAAAAAACAAATCTGATCAAAGGCGATCGCCCCTATCCGATTCAACCAGGGATGGAAATTGCCGCAGAGATTATTTCTAGAGAAGAAACCGTACTGACATTTATGCTTAGAAAGGCAAGGCTGCTCACCGATTTGTAATTAGACGGCTAGCACTGATGACTTGCTAATTATCCTTGAGTTGCTGTTCGAGAATGCGCGTTGTTTTCTACAATCAAAGAGATAGTTTCGCTAAACAATTGAATTGCCATGAACTTGCCGCTGGGTCGCCTGTCATTTTATCAGGAAATTAATCAGCCAGATGAGCAAATTAATCTGGCAAAAGCTGCTCTGGACATTGCTCAGGAAGAATATCCAGACCTCGACCCGGATGAATACCTCAATGCCCTCGATACAATGGCAGCGGAGGTACAAGAACGCCTACCTGCCCAACGGTATCCCCTGCGGGTGATTCAAACTATCAATCGATATCTTTACGACGACTTAGGTTTTACTGGAAATAACCAGAACTATTACGATCCCCGCAATAGCTTTTTAAATGATGTAATTGACCGGCGCACTGGCATCCCCATCGCTCTATCGTTAGTTTATTTAGAGATTGCACGACGCATTGATTTTCCGATGGTTGGGGTGGGGATGCCGGGACATTTCCTGATTCGCCCGCAGTTTGAGAATGTGGGAATCTTCGTGGATGCCTTCCATCGCGGTGAGATTCTGTTTGAGCAAGATTGCAGAGATAGACTTGCGAAGATTTACCAGCAATCTGTGCAACTGCAAGCGACTTTCGTAGAACCCGTGAGTTCTCGGCGCTTTTTGACCCGGATGCTGACGAATCTGAAAATGATTTATCTGAACCAGCAGGAGTTGCCAAAAGCGCTTGCCACAGTGGAACGGATTTTGCTATTGTTCCCAGATGCACCGATGGAATTGCGCGATCGCGGTCTTCTCTACTTCCAAATGGGGCGCTGGGCAGAGGCATCCCAAGATTTAAACATTTATCTGGCGATACTTCCCAATGCGGAGGATGCTGGCGTGATTCGCCAGTTACTGACACAAATAGAACAAGATATCTATTAGCGATCCATCTCCTCTGCTACTCGTTTGAGCCGTCGCAATTGAGCTTGCATATCGGCTTTCGTCCAGGCGGCGGCGAAGGTATTAAAACCCCAACGCACTAAGGGACTGGGAATTTCAAACTCGAAGCGATTCAGCAGGCGCGTGCCCTTTCCCGTTGCCTCTGGCTGACATTCCCAGCGATCGCGTCCTTTAAAAAATCCTTCAAATCCCCAGACAATTAGCCCCGGTTCTCGCTTTACAACTACCGTTTCCAGAGTTGGTTGCCATAGGGGAATTTGAATAATAAACCGACTTTGACTCCCCACATCCGTTCGCCACTCTCCGACTGGTTCGCACCGCAACGCCGGATTCAGCCATTGATGCATCAAGGCATTGTCGGTAATGCAGCGCTCAACCACCGTTGCACTGGCATTGATTTGGATAGATTGCTCGAAAACTTCAGTAGGGGACATAATATACAGCTTACTGGGAGTAAACGCTACAGAAACGCAAATCGGGAAGCACCGCTAAAAATCGCAAATATCCGACTTTTTCGGCTTATTTATCTATAAAGATAGATTGAAAACTGAGAACGTTGGTCTATATCTATCTCATCCTGTCTTAGTCGGTTTTTGATTCTCCAATGCAGCAGCTAGAGAATTTAGCAGCGTGTAGGATAAGTCTTGGCGATTCCTGCTAAGCAGCGTAACTTTTTGTATATTTGCCCATCTGACGTTAACTTAGAACACCATGAATGGAACTTGGCAAGGAATTACACTCACTCTCTTTCGAGAGGTGCCACTCAGGTTGAACGGGTTGTTAGCGCAGAATACACCCATACCGGCGGCTGAACCCGCTCCTGCAACGAATAATTTTTCGTTTGACAATATTTTCTCAAGCCTTGGACTCAATCTAGGCAGTTCGCTAGTGGATCTGATTAAGGCGATCCTAGCGTTAGTGGCTGGCTTGCTCGTGGCGTCACTAGCGGCGGCGGCGGTGCGAGGACTGCTGAATCGCACGAACATCGATAATCGTTTAGCAGCTTGGATTACGGGTCGCCAAGGGGCTGAAGAAGGACCACCTGTGGAGAAATGGATCTCCAGCGTGGTGTTTTGGCTGATTATGCTCTTTGCCATCGTTGCTAGTTTACAGACTTTAAAACTAACAGCGGTGGCTGGCCCTCTTAACAGTCTGTTAGAGCAAGTTACTCAGTTCATCCCCAAACTGGTCAGTGCAGCGGTTCTTGTAGGAATTGCCTGGGTACTGGCAACTTTGACAAAGCTAGTGGTGACGCGGGGACTGCGGGCGCTGCGATTAGACGAACGGTTGGGCGAGCAAGCGGGGAGTACGACCCCAACGACAAACCAGTATTCTCTGAGCGACACCTTAGGCAACGCCCTGTACTGGTTCATCTTTTTGCTATTTCTGCCGCTGATCTTAGATGCCCTACAGCTACAGCAGGCACTCGGTCCGGTTAATAACCTGCTGGATCAAATTTTGGCAGCAGTACCCAAGATTCTGACGGCTATTGTCATCGGTGCAGCGGGATGGTTGCTGGCGCAGGTGGTGCGGCGGATTGTCACGAATCTGCTGACAGCAACCGGAACGGATCGGTTGGGTGCGAGGTTTGGAATTTCACGGGCAACCGGCGGACAGACGCTCTCCTGGCTAATCGGGACAGTTGTCTTTGTTCTGATTTTAATTCCGACCGCGATCGCTGCTCTGAATGCTTTGGGAATTGCGGCAATTTCGGTTCCGGCGATCGCCATGTTGACCCAAATTCTCAACGCGATTCCGCTAATCTTTACAGCGGCGTTGATTCTAGGCATCGCTTATGTGGTTGGACACTTTGTTTCAGAGTTAGTGACCAACATCCTCACCAGCATCGGATTCAACAATATTTTCTACTGGCTGGGACTCCAACCTAGACCTTACACCCGCGCCACGCCAATTCTACCTCCGGCTCCAGAGGCACAGATGCCGCCTCCCGGACAACAAACCGTCCTTCAGGAACCTACGCCTCCCACCCGCACGCCGTCAGAACTCGCCGGGATTGTGGTATTGGTTGGTATCATGCTGTTTGCGACAGTAGCAGCAACCAACATTCTGCAAATTCCGGCGCTGACTCTCCTGGTAAGTGGCATTGTGGTGATCTTAGGTCGCATTCTCGCCGGTTTGGTGGTGTTTGCGATTGGTCTGTATCTTGCTAACCTCGCCTTTAACTTGATTACCAGTTCCGGTACTCGCCAATCGCGGATACTCGGACAAACTGCTCGGATTGCGATTATCGCCCTCGTTTCAGCAATGGCGCTGCAACAGATGGGAATTGCTAGCGATATCGTTAACTTAGCTTTTGGACTGCTACTGGGAGCGATCGCCGTTGCGATCGCGCTTGCTTTCGGTTTGGGTAGCCGCGATGTTGCGGCTGGGCAAGTCCGAGAATGGCTGGCATCATTTAAAGAAGATAAAACGCCTCGCACATAACACGTTTTCTCGGTCAGTTAAACAAGGGTGGGCATCTGTGTCCGCCCTTTTCAGTCAAAGTTAGATGGGTTGTAGAAGACTGGCGGCAATCGCAATACATATAGCGGGAAATTCTTCATATTTAACTTGATGGTGTGCTAAAGCGATCGCTCTAACTATCCGAGGAGACAGGAAATGATATTTATAGAGCCTCTGGATTTGAGCCAAGTGAAATGGTTTCGCCGTCAGCTCAAAGCTTGGGCAAAGCAGCACCTCCGGGATTTCCCGTGGCGTCGCACAAAAGATCCTTACGCCATCTTCGTGGCATTCCTGCTGCAAAAGACGAATGCGGCTTTAGTCGCACCCATCTACCAGGCGTTTATCGAGCGATACCCGACGCTGCACAACCTTGCCGCCGCACCAGTAGAAGAAGTTACCAGCTTCTTGCAACCCCTGGGGCTTTCTTTTAGAGCCGAGCGACTGCGCCAGTCAATGCAACTCATCCTCGAACAGGATGTAGGAAACATCCCCAATAGCGAAACCGAGTTGCTCCGGCTTCCGGGAGTCGGCAAGTACACGGCGCGGTCTATCTGTGCCAATGCCTTTGGACAGCCTCTCGCCGTACTCGATACCAACGTTGCCCGGATTTTGGAGCGCTTTTTTGGATTGCAGGGCGGTCGGGTGAAAGGGCGGGATCGGCTGCTCTGGGAGGCGGCAGAACAGGCAGCACCGACAACGCAAGTGGGAACGTGGAACTTAGCGCTTTTGGACTTTGGGGCGGCCGTTTGCACAGCTAGAAATCCTCGCTGTGTTGAGTGTCCGCTACGACAACAATGCAATTACCTTGCCCAAGCATCTAGCGCCTCATAGTGCAAAGGCTACAATTGTCGTCAATCGTTAGATCGGAAACTCGGTTTGTTCAAAGTTGCCGAGTTTTTTATTTTGTATGCTAACTCTATGCTAAAAAAATTGCGATCGCTCTAATACCTTAACGCTACTTGCTCTTTATATAGAGCGATCGCGCCATGTTACAAAAGCTTTTTGGAAATTTTAACTACTCGGCACAAAGCCACGCGCTCCTCACCTCTAAATCACTTATTTTACTTATCCGCCTATAAAGGTGTGTTTTCCTGAAACTCGCGCAGAGGACATTGTCCTCTGCGCTCCAACCACTTACTTTTAACAAGCATTTGGTTAGACCAATACATTCACATAATATGGCTTTATTATGCACAAAGCAAGTAGTTAATTATAAGTATATTTGATCGAAATTAAGCAAAAGATCAGTGAAACTGATCGATGTATTTAAAAGTGAGTTAGATGAATTTAACTAACTTTAAAAAGTTCTAGCGATCGCTTGTTTTGAAAAAGAGCGATCGCTTGTTTTAACTCACTAACTTTGCACTCAACTCATGCTTAATCCGATTCAAAATTGAGGCTTCATCCAGCGAAGTCAGAATGCGACTCACCACGGCTTTTGGCCCATCTGGCCCCCAAGAAGCGCCATTCGCCAAGTAAGTTTTGGTGACTTGTCCAATCCCATAAGAAGAGACACCAGAAACACCCGCCTGAGTTACAGCAACTGATAGATAGGGACCTAAAGACGCCCCGCCAGTTGCGGGTGCTGAGAGTCCTAACAGACTTTTCAGGGAACTAAGTCCCAAAGTCGCCAAGAGTTCGCTGGCACTAATTCCGCCCATACTAATCGCAATTTTTTGTAGCAGACCCACCGCTCCAGGCTGGGTCATGGGGATGCCGTAGAGTTTAGATAAAGTGAGAATCATTGCCACATCGATAACGGCACCGCTGAGGAGATCGACAACAGTGACAGGGTTGAGAGCGATCGCCACTGCCTTCGTCATCACCCCTTTCCAGATAATCTGATTCGCACTTTCATCGCGAATCTGCATCTTCCTAGCAATCAGCTGTTCGTTCACATCATCGGCATAAAGCATGGTGTTGAGCGCCACCAGAGACTTGCCTTCCCGGTGCAAAATTTCCAGAATTTTCAGCTTCAAATCCAGAACTTGGGGCGTTCCCAGTCGTCGCTGCACTGCCCTCGTTCCGTCAGGACGGCGAACCGCCTGCGCCACCAGGGGAGAGGCAGCAACCATGACAATTTCATCCGGTGAGAGCAATTCCCGCACCCGTTCATCTCGGATTTTGCGGTAAATCGCCATCCGGTCGGCATCCGGATACTGGTCAATTTTGTTAAATACCAGCAACATCGGTTTACCGACTTCCCGCAATTGCGACAGCGCCTCGTATTCCACCTTGTTCATATCGCCAGAAATGACAAACAGCAGCAAGTCTGCCTGTCTGGCAACTTGTCTGGCTAAGGTTTCGCGGGTTTCTCCGTCTACTTCATCAATTCCAGGGGTGTCAATTAGCTCAATTTGGGAATTGCCAGCACTCGGCAGCGTGACTCGCAGGATATCGCTCACGCTTCCCGCCTGATTCTCCTGAGTCAGTTGCCAGCTGGCACCTTGATGGGTGCGGGTGACGCCATGAAGCGGGCCTGTTTCAAAGACGTTCTGACCTAATAAGGCATTCAGTACCGAAGATTTGCCCCGTCCTACCATCCCAAAGGCGGCAATCTGGACGACTGAGCGATCTAACTTCTCCAGCATCGTTGCCAAATCGTTAATCTCAGACTCCAGTCCCGTCCGCTCTTGAGGAGTTAGATCTAGATTATCCACCAAGTCTCGCAGAGCATTTTGCGCCTTTTTGTAATTCAGTTCGGCTTGGATGTCATCAAAGCTCAAAATGGCGTTGTCTAGTTCCCGATCCAAATCTGTTGCGTTCGGGGTTTGTAAAGGGAACTGGCTGGCATTTGGGGTTCGGTCAGACGATAAACGACTCAAAATTGCACCTTTTGTCCTCAGATGTTACTCTTCTTTCATCCTAGTCATTACCTATCTAGTCTGGCACTTCCATATCCAGAGGGAGATTTTGACACGCTTCGCGCCAGCTTAGTATCAGCTGCGAGAATGATGTTATCTCGAAGGCGATCGCCATAAGTTTAGTATTGTTGCTGCTAAAGGTATTTGATCGGCACAGCGATTGTGAGTTCTAAGCGTTTACCTCAAACCACTGCCTACGTCCGAATTACCCATCTTTCCTGGCAACGGGGCTTTCTGGCAGGGGAAGTCACGGCGGCGGAATATGAATGGCAGTTCCAGTGGTGTTTCCGACAGGGTCAATTGTCGGTGACACCTTCTTTGGGACGCGCTTTAATTCAGGAACCTCTGGGTCGATTTTTAGAACAGAAAGATTACCAGCTAGAGCCTGGAGGGGACTATGCGTTTACAATCAGGGCAGAATTGTAGAGAATTAAAAATTAAAAATGCTTGCATTAAAAATTGAATAATTTCCTCTGGGTCGATTTTTAGAACCGAAAGATTACCAGCTAGAGCCTGGAGGGGACGTAGAGAATTAAAAATTAAAAATGCTTGCATTAAAAATTGAATAATTTAATTTTTAATTGTTCATGTATCTTTCGATGAGGAGGATGGCAACAATGTCATCTATCGGTCGGGGTAGAGTCCGCATTCCTTGAGGAATCAGGCGTCCTAAACCTTGGGGAGGGTACATTTGCCAATAGCGATCGCGTGCTTCCAAGGTACTGTAGCGCTCATCTACCAGGACAATCGGCACCGATGTTGGGAACTCTTGCTGAAGTTTCTTTTTCCAACTTTTGGAAGTGGTTTGATCGCCCATCACCAGAGTATCGATAGGGAATTGTTGCCATAAGGTTTGAATAGTAGCGATCGCTGCTTCTGCTGGTACAACCTGGTGGTAATGCAGAGAATTGTCTTTCCCCATTACGGCTAAACCACACTTATCGCGCCCTGGATCGAACCCTAAAATCATCTGAATTGACTAATGGTTAATTGCGATTAGTCATCAACTCATGATTAATGACTAATAACTAATAGCTTACAGCCTCACCACAACTTCTCCATCTTCAACCGCCTCCAGATTTAATTTCATTGGTCCTGCAATATAGGCGTCCTCTGCCACGACTGCTTTGAGAGAAATCGGCTTATTGTGCTTTTTCAACTGCTCGATAAAGCGAATCAAGCTAACAATTCGATTGTCGCCAACCTGAACTGTATCACCCAAAATCCCCGCACGGCTGGCTCGGAACTGGGATGCTCCAAGCAGCAGGTCAATCCGCTGCCGAATTTGCTGGTCGGTCATGTTTGAAGGATCGGCAGATGTAGCAGCAACGACATCACCAGCGCGGAATACAACTTGATTAGGCGCGGCGTCTGCAAAGACTTGTACCTGCTTTTCTCCTTGGACATAGTTACCAGCCGAAAAAACTCGCACGACATAGTTTCGACCATCTTGAATCTGGTCGATCAGTTGCTCTACCTGTGCCTCTGTAATTTGCACGACCCGTTCATTCACCACCTTGTTGACACCGGGTCGAGTTGCTTTGATCGCTGTCCGATTCGCTTCTCGTAACAGTTGCTCGACGACCTGTCGGGCTGCGGCTGGATCGACAATGCGAAAAACGCCAGCAGCCAGAACCTGACCGCGCAGGAGCGCTAGACTACCCTGACGCAAGGTTTGATAGGACTGGTAATATCGTTCTAAGGTTGCCACTTCCTGCTCTAGGGAAGCTTGTTGTTTTTCGAGTTCTTTGAGGCGAGTTTCACGCTGGGCAATCACCTCATCTCGTCCAGAAATTTTCTCGTCAAGTAGAGACAGGGCTTTGTCTCGCTGGACAATTTGCTCATCGCGATCGCTTAGGCTCTTCCTAAAGGCAGCAAGTTTCTCATCAAGTTGGACAAGGGCTTGATCCCGCTGGACAATTTGCTCGTCGCGTTGGCTAATCGCTCGGTCTTGCTGGGCAATTTTTTGGTCGCGCTGAGTCACTTTCGCTTTAAATTCAGTAATTTCAGCTCTGACTTGATTTCGCTGCTGGAGCAGTTCTTGGCGTTCTGCTTGAAGTTGTTGGATTTCAGAACGTAGCGTCTTCGCTTGTCCAGAGACAGATGCGAGCTGTTTTTGGGTTTGCTGAAAGCTGCTGGCAACCCGACTCAGTTCGCTTTGAGTTTGATTCAGTTGCGCCTCTGTCTGACCTTGTTTAGCCAGCGCGGCTGCCAAAGACCGATTAATCGCATCTAAGCGCTGCTGGGCAACCGATTGCTGGGTGCGAGCTTGAGCGAGTTCGTTCTCAACTCGCTCTTTTTGGGCGACGGTTTTGGCAAGTTCGCTTTCGGTCTTCCGTTTCTGCTCGTTCGCTTTGGCAATATCTTTACTCGCTGTTTTGAGTTTTTTCTGCACTTCTTGGAGTCTAAAAACTCCAATCCGCAATTGTTCGCTTGTCGCAAAGATGATCGTCAGTGTTGAGGCAGAAATCGTTAGACCCGTTAGAATTGTTACCAAAACAGCTGTTTTGCGGGGACGCAGATTGAACAACGACAGCCGTGCTTTTCCCACGCGCGTGCCAATGCGATCGCCTACCGTTGCGATGACGCTTCCCAACACTAAAATAGACAAAATCAGGAAGAGCGCACTGTCGGTCATTGTCTGCTACAGTCATTCCAGTTACAGCCTATCGCATAGCAGGCTAGAGAAAGAGTTAACAGGAATTAAAGATCGAAGCTGAAATCGGCAAGGTTAAAGGTTGGAAGGTTGAAAAACTATCAGCTTAAAAACTGGCAACTTTTAACTGAAGTCTAGGCTAAATGTTAAAACCCGATAACCTGCTAAGCTACCATGTCGCTTCAACCTACAACCTGACTAGAGCCTCTGGCTGTTTTCAAGTAAACTGCTGACTCAGTGTAACTGGGTTGTGTACCGTAATTTTTTTCTTGTGGATAGAAATCATTTCTTTCTCCCGCAAATCTCCTAGTAAGCGGGTGACTGTCACCCTGGTGGAGCCAATTGCTTCAGCGATCGCTTGGTGAGAAAGCTTCAGATCGATCGTAATTCCATTGGCGCTAGGTACACCAAAATCGCGGCACAATATCAACAGAAAACTCACCAAGCGCGATCCCATATCTCGGTGAGCTAATGTCTCAATCATCATTTCTGTTTGCAAAATGCGCGAAGAAAGCCCTCGCAGCATCAACATCGATAGCTCTGGATTATCCTTGAGTGATTGCTCTACCTGATCGATCGGTGCCGAAAGCAGCTCCACTGGCGTAAATGCTACGGCGTGATAAAACCGATCCGAACGATGCCCCGTAATTAAGGACAATACCCCAAAAACGCTGTTTTCTCGCAGCAGCGCCACGGTAATTTCTTCCCCGGCTTCATACACGCGAGACAGCTTGACTGCACCTTTGAGCAAAAAGTATACACGTTCAGCCGGGTCTCCTGGGAAAAAGATCGTCTTGCCCCGCTCAAAAGTTTCCACCACTGGTGGAAACGCTCCACCTCCCAATTGACGGAATACAGCTGCTAGCGGTCTATCTTGCGTCACTACCACTTCCTTTTTCCTAAATGCTGCCCTACAGACTTCTGCAACTTACTGTCGGAGGAACTTTAACCATAGCAAAACAACTATGAGAGTTTTCTGACATTAGACACAGATAAACTGACTTCCCGGCGGTTTTTGTGCTATTTGATACATAATTTTAAAGTAGTCTCCCTTGCCACGTTCTTCAGTTCTCTCACTGCTCAGGGCAAGTAAGATTGTTACGGAAAATGTTGATATCTTGACAGGATCTGCGCCATCGGGTGTGATGCATTGTGAGTAGGGAGGCATGGCCCTTACCCGTACTGGACAGTCTCGCTCCGGGCGATCGCGATCTTGAATACTCCCCTAAATCGGATATCCTCTAATATTGCCTTCAAAATCGACATCCATGCTAGATTTAACCGGAAAAAACGCCCTTGTCACTGGCATTGCCAACAATCGATCGATCGCCTGGGGCATTGCTCAGCAACTGCACCAAGCGGGTGCGAATCTAGGAGTTACTTACCTGCCGGACGACCGAGGTCGCTTTGAAAAAAAAGTGGCAGAGTTGGTAGAACCCCTAAACCCCAGCTTGTTTTTACCCTGCGATGTCCAGAATGAGACCCAAATTCAGTCTGCATTTGACGCTATCCGCGACAAGTGGGGCAAGCTAGACATCCTGATCCATTGTCTTGCCTTTGCGAACAAGGAAGATTTATCAGGTGATTTTAGCAACACTACACGGGCTGGCTTCACTCAGGCTTTGGAAATTAGTACCTATTCGCTGGTACAACTTGCAGCGTCAGCAAAACCGCTGATGACAGAAGGCGGTAGTATTGTCACGCTGACTTATCTAGGCGGCGTTAAGGTGATTCCCAACTACAACGTTATGGGAATTGCTAAGTCTGGGTTGGAAATGAGTGTCCGTTACTTGGCATCTGAACTAGGACCGCAGAATATTCGCGTGAATGCGATCTCGGCGGGTCCCATCCGCACTCTGGCATCGTCGGCGGTGGGTGGCATTCTGGATATGATCCATCACGTTGAGGAAGTAGCACCGCTGCGACGTACTGTAACTCAGCGAGAAGTGGGAAATGCGGCTGCTTTCTTGTGTAGCGATTTGGCAAGTGGCATTACAGGTCAGGTGCTGTATGTCGATGCTGGATACGAGATTATGGGGATGTAGAAAGAATTAAAAATTAAAAATTAAAAATTAAAAAAGAAAGATTCTTCTAATTTTTAATTTTTAATTTTGCATTTTTAATTTCGGTAACGTAGGATAATAAACTTAACTTTATTTTCTTGAGTGAGCATCTGCGATGCAGGCACGCGATCGCCAATTTCCACCTTCTCAAAGCATTGAACAGCTTTTGTCTCCTCGCATGGCAAGGGTTCCGCGCAAGACGGGCGAAACGGATGTCATCGTCACCGTCAAATTAGACGGGAATGGAACTTGCAACGCCAAAACCGGCATTCCGTTTTTAGACCATATGCTGCATCAAATCGCCTCTCACAGCTTGATTGATTTGGATGTAGCCGCGACGGGAGATTTGGAAATTGATGACCACCATACCAATGAAGATGTGGGAATTACCCTAGGAATGGCGTTGCATCAAGCACTGGGCGATCGCAAAGGCATTGTCCGGTTTGGTAATTTCCTCGCCCCTCTAGATGAAGCGTTGGTTCAGGTAGCGTTAGACTTTTCCGGACGCCCCCACATAAGCTATGGCTTGCAGATTCCCACGCAGCGAGTCGGGACTTATGACACCCAGCTGGTGCGGGAATTTTTTGTGGCGGTGGTAAATCACAGCCAGATGACGTTGCACATCCGCCAACTGGATGGAATTAATTCGCACCACATTATTGAAGCGACGTTCAAAGCGTTTGCGCGATCGCTTCGCATGGCAATCGAAATCGATCCCCGCCGTGGCGCTACGATCCCCAGTTCTAAAGGCGTGTTATAGGTTTTCTCGCAGATACACACCGATAAAGGCAGCAACAGTCGGGACAATACCCACCCGACTCTCGCTTCACTCTCCTGAAGTCTCCGCTACCGCTAGTTAGACTCATCACATCTTGCACCAAGCCCTGAGAATGGAATTCTGGGGCTATTGCATTCCAAGTCCGCCGACCTTGGCTTACCGCAAATCAAGGGTTTTGTAACCTGCGTAGGCGGCAGGTGCGAGTTTGTGTAGCTGCGGTTTCAACCGCCAGGTGCAAGATGTGAGACTCTCAATTTTCCTCTATTTTTCAGAGTAGGAGGACTCATTGGAGAGGATTACGGATATAGCCATACTTATTACCAACTTTGACTTTTGATAGCCCTTGCGAAAAAGATCGAGCGCTATCAAATTGGGGCTTAATTACGAATTTGCCACTCTTATTGATATAGCCCCATTTGTCGCCATTCTTTACTGCTGCTAGGTCTTCGGAAAAGTTATAAATGTTATCAAATTGTGGGGGAATGACAACATTGCTTGCCCGATCAATATAGCCCACCTTATTGTCTATCGCTATCCCTGCCAGTCCTTGGGAAAAGTCCCCAGCCCAATCAAATTGCAGTAGAATGACAATATCTCCCGTTTTGTCAAGATAGCCCCATTTATTATTACTGGATATCACGGCTAGTCCTTCAGAAAAAAACTTAGCTTCATCAAACTCCAACGGAATGATAACGTCGCCCCGATTATCGATATAGCCCCATTTGTTGTCTTTTTTGACCGGCGCAAGTCCTAGGGCTGACGCACTGCGATCGCTAATCGAAAAAGATTCAGCTTCATCAAATTGGGGCTGAATGACGAAGTTGCCTTTCTTGTCGATATAGCCCCACTTTTTCCCGATTTCTACCGCCGCAAGCTCTAGGGCAGACGCACTGCGATCGCTAATATAAAAAGCTTTAGCTTCATCAAATTGTGGTTTAATTATAAAGTTGCCACTCTTATCGATATATCCCCACTTGTCATCTATCTTTACCGCTGCCAGCCCTTGAGAAAAAGCCTTAACTAAATCAAATTGTGATTTAATTACCAAGTTGCCACTTTTGTCGATATAGCCCCACTTGTTCTCCATTTTGACTGGCGCTAGCCCTTGGAAAAAAGACTCGGCATTATCAAATTGCGGTTTGATTGCGAAGTTGCCATTCTGATCAAGATAGCCCCATTTGCCGTCTATTTTGACCGCTGCTAGCTCTTCTGAAAATGAATCAGCCCAGCTAAATTTAAGCGGGATAGCTATTTGCGGATTATGGGCTTTCCCAGTTGCATCAGAATTTATTTGAGAAGTCCGAAAAGTTGATATTGCTTCACATCCAGAAATTGGAGCGATCGCTAATCCAAACAGGAGGCTAGCAGCCGCGACAAGCAATCTGTTGTGAGTGGCAATTTTCATAAAAATTCCCTATCTAATAGCAGCCAAAATTTGAGTAATAAATATTTATTAATGATCCTAGTATATTTTCTTCAGTCTATCGGTATAATCTCAGAGGGTTGTGGGGGAGAACGCGACAGCGAAGGTAGAGGTTAAGCAACCTGACCTGCTATGAGAAACCGCTGGATTTGAGACCCTTGATTCCCTCAGTCTGAGAGTCCAATTTTCAAGTTAGATGCTGCAAGACCCCGCGATTCGTCATCCCATTGCCATCAGTTTAGGAGCGATCGCCGGAGCATTGAGTCGTTACTATCTCACCCTCTGGTTTGCCCAACGCTTCGGCACCAGTTTTCCCTACGGCACCTTTTTTATCAACCTTACGGGTTGCTTTGGTATGGGTTTTTTTGTCACTCTGACCTTAGAACGGGTGGCGAATATTCCCCTTGATGTGCGGTTGATGGTGACGACTGGCTTTTTAGGAGCTTACACAACTTTCTCAACTTATGGCTTAGAAACATATACTCTACTGCGCGATCGCAGTTATGCCGCCGTCGGTATTTACTGGGCAGCGAGCGCCATACTCGGAATTATCAGCGTTCAGCTAGGCACGCTTCTAGCTCGGTTCGGGAGGTAGAAAAAACACCATGACTGCTAAACGCCATCCCCAGAGTCTTCAGTTCTAGATACTTGGAGACTAGACTGGTACAGGAAAAATATCAACGATTGATTAAATGGGGCGGTTGGCTCCCATTTGTGCTGCATTTACTCCTAAATCGCGCAAAAATATCCGTACCAATGCCCTTTAGACTAAAAGCAGCAACAAACTTAACACTGGATTAAGAGGGTCTACTTTGACTGACACCAATACTCCCTTCCAGACAGTCTCGCGCAGTGAACTCCGGCAGCTCGTCCGAACGCAGCTGCAAATGCTGCTTGAGGCGGAAGACCTTCAGGGGGCAAAATCGATACTTGTGCCGGTGCAACCAGCGGACATTGCAGAAGCAATTGAAGGGTTGCCAGAGGCGATGCAAGCTATCGCCTTTCGTTTGCTCTCCAAAGATGAGGCGATCGAAGTTTATGAATATCTCGACTCCAGCGTGCAGCAGGCGCTAATCGAGGAATTCCGGCGGCAGGAAGTTCTGGACATTGTTGATAAAATGTCGCCAGATGACCGGGCACGACTATTTGATGAGCTGCCCGCTACAGTTGTCCGTCGTCTGCTCGAACAGCTCAGCCCCGCCGAACGCCAAGCGACAGCGCAGTTGTTGGGTTACGAGGCGGGTACTGCTGGACGACTGATGACACCAGAGTATATCTCTTTGAAAGAAAACATGACGGTGGCGCAAACGCTGGAGCGAATTCGCAGTTTAGCCCATGCCACGGAGATTATTTATTACCTTTATATTACGGATGCCGCCCGTCACTTGACAGGCATTTTATCCTTACGCGACTTGGTAATCGCTCATCCCGATCAGAAGATTGGGGAAATTATGACCCGCGATGTGGTGTGCGTTTATACCAGCGATGACCAGGAAGAAGTGGCGCGGCTGATCGGGCGCTATGACTTTCTCGCCGTCCCGGTGGTAGACCGGGAGAAACGTTTGGTGGGCATTGTCACCGTTGATGACGTGATTGACATCATAGAACAAGAAACGACGGAGGATATTTACAAACAGGGCGGTCTCCAGTCGGGGGGCGACAATTATTTCCAAACGGATTTACTCACGGTGGCTCGCAAGCGCGTAGTCTGGTTGTTCGTTTTGCTACTGACCAATACTGTCACTGGCACGATTATCAAAGCGGAAGAGGAAATTCTTAGGCAGGTGGTGTCGCTGGCGGCGTTTATTCCCTTGCTAACTGGCACTGGCGGCAATGTAGGTTCTCAATCATCGACAGTGGTGATTAGGGGCTTGAATACCGAAGAACTTCGAGAAATGGGGCCAGTACAGGTGGTGGTGCGAGAAGCGATCGCTGGGGCACTCCTGGGAGTGATGTTAGGCACTGTGGCAACGTTATGGGCTTTCTGGCTCCTGAATGGAGATTGGGCAGTCTCGCTTGCTGTGGGGATTAGTTTGGTGGCTATCTCGATTTTGGCATCGATTGCTGGTTCCGGTCTTCCGTTCATCTTCCGCGCCGTCGGGTTAGACCCGGCTTTGATGTCAGCGCCGTTTATTACAACGGCGGTTGATGTATTGGGCGTGCTGATTTACTTTAATTTGGCGCGGCTAATTTTGAAGTTGTAGAAGTAGCGAGTAAATGGGTGTCAGCAAGATCGGCAAGTCATCAGTAGGTGAGATCAAATCCGCTTGCTGAACCAGCGCCTTCCCGTTCGCTTAGCGTGCCGGAAGCGCATAGAACTGCACCTCGCCGCTGGCAAAGAGGGTTTGGGGATGAGGTTCCAAATGATGGCTATTCAAACGGATTTGATATGCGTGGAATTAAACGTTTCGGATAACTTTTCGCTTCTACAATTCTGTTGCTGTATCTGGAGCAACAATTTCCCCTTCCATACTCATTAAGGCGTCTTGATCGGTAATCAAATCACTCAACTCATGAAAAGTGACGCCCATATCGTCACAAGCTTTCTTCAGTTCTCGCTTAAAGGTGCCTAAATCCTCACCATAGCCAGACAGATGAGCCGCAGTTTCAACTCCCTGTTTTGCATTTGCTTTAGCACAATCAACCAGCTCTAAACCTTTGAGAGGTGTGGGTGAGGTCATAAGTAGTTTTGTTTCTTTAGTTGTATTATTTGCAGCATACTGAGATTTGCTCCAGAGACTAATCCTTCTGGAGTTAGAAAATCGAGGGAATTCAAATGCTTTTAGCGATGGTGCCAATATTTACAGACAGCATGGGCGAGGGTGACGACGCCGATAATAATGGCAGATTCATCCACCTCAAATTGGGGATGGTGCAGCGGGTAGTTTTTTCTGTCCGGGTATCCCACGCCCAGCCGGAACATCGTACCAGGAGCGTGTTCCAAGTACATCGAAAAGTCTTCCGCACCGAGAGAGGGTTCCAGCAAAATTTGGACGCGATCGCTTCCCCACGCTTCTTTGGCAGCTGTTTCCACCAGCTGAGTCAGCGCTGAGTCATTTTGCACAGAAGGGACTCCCCGGCGATAGTTGACTTCGCAGCCAGCACCGTAAGTTTTACAGATATTGCAGACAATCTGCTCGATCCACTGGGGTAAGCTGGCATAAGTTTCCGGATGCAGCGATCGCACAGTTCCCAATAATCGCACATGATCGGCAATCACATTTGGGGCGCGTCCACCCTCGATTTTACCAATCGTTAGCACGACCGGACGCAACGGGTTCTGTGTCCGGCTAATCGCTTGCTGAAGAGAGGCGATCGCTTGCGCCGCAATCCAAATTGCATCAACTGCCTCATGAGGACGCGCCCCGTGCCCAGATTCGCCTGTAATAATAATTTCCAGATCGTCTGCGGCTGCTGTCAAAGCACCGTAACGAATTCCCACCGATCCCGCCGGAATAGAAGGGAAAACGTGAACGCTCATAATCGCGCTGACATTATCCATCACCCCATCTGCAACCATCCACCCAGCTCCTTGGGCTATTTCCTCGGCTGGCTGGAACAGAAAGCGCACATTTCCCGGCAAGGTTTCTCCTAGCTGGGATAGTACCATCGCCGTGCCTAAACCCACTGTGGTGTGGACATCGTGACCGCAGGCGTGCATAATTCCCGGAAGACGCGAGGCATAATCTAAACTGGTGCGTTCTGCAATGGGCAAAGCATCCATATCAGTACGAATTGCCAGCAGTCGCTCATCGATGCCTTGTCCTTTTAATTCTCCAACTACGCCAGTTTTACCCACTGCTTCTTGCGCGTGAAGCCCACAGGAAGACAGTACGCCAGCAACATAGGCAGCAGTTTGGTATTCTTGACCGCTTAGTTCTGGGTGAGCGTGGATATGTCGTCGGATTTCAATCAGGCGAGGCGCTAGTTTTTCAGCAATGTCTTTAATACGGTTCAGCATAAAGTTATGTTAACTCGCACTACAGCCTTAGTTCACCCCCTTTTTATTTTTCTGGGATGTTGCCGAACAGAAGCGATCGCTATCAAGAAGACACAAACCTATAACATTAGCTGTAACCAATAGATTTGTCTTAAGAAACCCATTTTTTTAGAAAACCCGGCTTTCTTTCTAGATATTCGGTTTATTTACGCTAACTTAATTAGTGCATATAAATCTAACGCAAAATAAATTTAAAAATTACTTGGTTTTTATCCCTAATAACCCTGGGATCTGATTGACTGACAAAACTTTAATCGCCGGAAGCGATCGCGCAAATTAAGAGAATCTCCAATAGCTTAATTTAAACTAAAGAATCTGGATCTAACCCCATAGCACGAAGTTGTTCCGCCAAACGTTGGGCGCGTTGTTCGGCAACTTGTGCTTGTTGTTCGGCAACTTGGGCGCGTTCTTCTGGTGTTAAGAATCTTTGCCCAAGATCATCGTACCAGTACAACCACTCCCGCGTTATTCCTTGATAAATTCCCCGTTCTGCGCCAATCGCCAATCCAATTTCTGGTAGCCAAACCGGATTTCCTGGCTGCAACACATATTCACCATCAACCAAGCGATGCACTTCCAAATGCGGCTTTCTGCGACGACGGGAAGAATAAATTACGTAGTACAACACCCCTAAATTCGCATAATCTAGCTTTTTTTGGCTGTATTCTTTCCGATAAGTTTGGGAGACAACCTCCAACACCATAGCGGGGACGCATTCTTCTTCCCAAATCGCATAACTTAAGCGCAGTTCTTCGTCAAAAAACCGCTCGACTCCTAAGCTAAGAAATCCATCTGGTACGATGGCTGGTTTGTCAGGATCGTAGTAAATCCCCATGTCAACGCCAAAGAACCAATCCATGCGATTTGGCCAAGCCATAGCTAGTATAGCTTTCAGCAAACCGGGAATTAAATCTTGCAGTTCATTATCCACAGGTGTTTCGTCAGAGTCGAGTAGTTCTTCGGAAGAAGGAAAATATTTTGGTGACTTGTACTCTAACATGACAGATTTCCCCTGGACTACTAACTCTATGATACGTAGGTGGAGATAAATATTATAATTTGTAGGTAGAGTTGAGTGGTAGCGAAACCCAACTTTTCGGTTTGGGTGAGAGGCAACAACCCTACCTACACAGATTTTTAATCGCAGACTGCAAAAGTCTTTTGTTTGCCATCTACTAAGTATAAAGCCTCAGAACAGTAAGCGAGAGAATCTACATCTAATTGTTTGGGTGGTTCATCGGTCTTACTAACTTTCCACAATTCAATCGCTGGTGTATTGATATAGGTTTTTTCTTCTGGCGATTCCGACTTCAAAGGACTATATTTGCGGTTAGCTAAACCTTTTTCTCCTGCGGGTTTGAAGTCCATTGAAGTGTAAATTACACCGGCTTCTGGCTTCGTGGTGCGCTTGTAATCTTTCACGAGCGATCGCGCAAACTTTTCATTGCCTTGATTCAGCGCGACTTGAAACCGGAAGTCAGCCGTTTCTTCAGCCACTAACAACATGGCATAGTCTTTCAAACCATCTTGATTAAAATCAGCCGAGAAGATGCTGCAAGTAAACTTCTTGTTCGGAGTTTCACTAGACTTAAAGTTGCGAATTGACGGCACAAAATCGGATTCATTGGCGAGGCGGTGTTCGCCTAACGTGGCTTTTACAGGTGGCGGGACTTCGCCTTGACACTGCAAATCTGGTAACTCAGCCACTGTTGATGGAGTTGGGGAATTTGTCGCTGTGGATTGGTTGGAATTCGTTGTAGAAGTACAAGCACCCAACATCAGAACCATTGCCAATAGGGAAAGTTTTTTTATCATCAGTTACTAATTAAATCTGTCTGCTGAAGTAGTGCTTCCAAGGCGCGATCGCGAATTCCGGGGATTTAGGAGGCGACACGCCGTTAACGCCAACCCAACCAACGCAGAAAAGGCACAACCAAGTAGTAACTCACGCCCAGCCAGAAGGCAATGGTGACACCCAAGAGACTGAAAAAACCAAGGCAGTATAAGAAAATCTGCCCGCTAGGTTGAGAAAAAGAGAACAGATGCAACAAAAAATCGGGAGGCAAAGCCAATGCTGCCAGACTGACAAAAAAGCCCGCCGTGCCAGCTGCGGCAACAACGGCGTGAACCAGTTGATGACTCGGCAAACCAAGACCGAGGGTGAGAGGACCAACTGCAACTGCCAGAAATCCCAGCAAAGGCAGCAGCGATGCCTGAGGCGTTGCTGCTTGCCAAACCAACCACCCCAGCCCATAGCCGAAAACGCCCATCAATCCAGCTACCAAACGACGCTTGCGCTGACCAAAACCTCCTGCCTCAGTCAAACCCCAAGCTGTTCCCCACCCAGCGGCGGCAAACAGAAGAATTTGCGCCCCCACTGGCGTTTGGATACTGGAATTAATCTGGGGCAGAACGTGGAAGAAAAAAGCGTTAACGCGATCGCCCAGTGGGGAAAAATAAGCTAACAAAAATCCAGTTATGGTAAATACGCTGGCACCAATTCCGCCGACAAGCATCTCCCAAAGCGTATCCAGGCTAGCTGTCACAACTTTAGCGATCGCTCGAACAACGAAAAGAGTCGTTTGACCGACTAGCGTCACAATAGATGCGATCGCTACCCACAACAGCTTCAGACTATTGAGAGCGATGGTAGCGATCGCATCCGAGAAAGACTGCGGAATCTGACTGGTTCTCGTCTTCATTGAAGAATCCCCACCCAGACGCCGCTGAATTTCCACAGCCGTTGCCGGTCGCTGGCGCACATCAGCCTGCACCATATCATCCAGCAAATCGGCGAAGGCGGGACTCACTGGGACGCAATGACGCCACCGTAACTCTCCGGTCGCTGGATCTTCCAACTCCGGGGGATATCGACCCGTGAGCAAGTGAATCATCGTTTGACCCAACGCATAGAAATCTGCCGCCGGTCCCACAGCACCACCAGAAATCTGCTCTGGCGGACTGTATCCGGGAGAAATCAACCGCGTTGAACTTGCCTCTTGACCCACTTGGACAGTGCCTATCTGTTTCGCCCCGCCAAAATCAATCGCCACCAGTTGCCCGGTTTCTTGGCGCAGCATCAAGTTGGAGGGTTTAATATCTCGGTGAATAATCTGCCGCCGGTGCAACTCTTGTAAAATATCGAGCGCTTGCTCCAGCCAATTCGTCACCAGCGACTCCGGACACCCTTGAGGATAGTGGCGATCTAGGATATCCTGCAATGTCTGACCGTTGATTTTTTCCATTACCAGACAAGGCAGACGCCGGTAAGAGGGATGACCCAAATTCACCACGAAATAGCTATCAGGCTCGACGCTAGGGACACCCGGATGATCCAGACTTGCTAAAACAGATGCTTCTTGCTCAAACAGTTCCTGCGCCTTCGATGAAGATTCCAGCAATACCTTCAGCACCCGGTCTGTTGCCAACTGCAAATCCCAGACTGTATAAATGGCAGCGAACCCCCCAGATCCTAGAGTCTGTAGAGGAATATAGCGATTGTTCAGCTGTAGCGGTGCCCCACAACAGTTGCAAAATTTGTTTCCCCAAGGTTGGGGATAGGGACGCGAACAATCGGGATTAATGCAGTAGGCAGCACTGGTCACAGACTAGAGTCAGATGAAAACACAAGCTCCCTCGATTCTACCCGACGCCTCAGACTAACCGGAAAACCCGCAAGGATAATCTTCACCACCGATAAGTAAATACGATACTATCCAGCCCTTGAGGAACTTTATCTTTGTTGTACAACTGACTGAGTGCTTGATAGGGGCATGGTGATGGTTAAAACGATATCCATTTGGGCGGTATCGGGTGCAATCTAACAATTTAAAGGGTTTAGATCCAAACAAAGCCGGAGAAGCGACTCTCCGGCTTTGTTCTCACTTGTCACGCTCCTTTAATCTATTACCAAAGACTATTTGGGAGAGAGATTGCTAACTGCCTGCCGTTGAATCCATGTCGAATGCAAGTCCTCCTCTACAAAAGCCTTTTTTCCAGTATTTAAATCTTCAGCTATAAGCACTTTGATGGTTGGTAAATAAACCCCATCAACCATTTCATGTCCGTAACCAACTACTTTGCCAGTATGCCCAGTTTTTTGATTAAGAACATCATCCCCTATAGCAAACATGATTGCCATCCTTTTTCTGTGATTCTTTTACTAATTTAATCCATGTTTTTAACTCTTGCTTCTATCAAAAGGAAGGATTAATTATATAAAAAAACATCTAAGTATTAAGCTATTTCGTGCTTTTAAATACAATATATCGTAGTTTTTTTATATTTTTCAACCAAGCTCAATTTTTTGTAGATAAAGTTAAAATTGGAGTATCTGTTACCAATTTTACAATTTGCCGATAATCTAACAAATTGATATTCTCAGTTAACTTACTTTCCCCATGTTACTCCTATGTTGGGGTCTACAGCAAGCACAGACAGCAGAATTACATAAAAATCTCTAATGTAAAATATATACAATATTTATAACCGAAAATACAGTTATAAATCAACAACCTATAATTGTAGACTAAAAAAAATAAATTCATTTAACTAGCAATAGCTATAACCAGAAACGGCGAACCAGTAATAAAAGAGGCAATTAACCTCCAGATAGAAAAGCCTCAATATCTTGCCAATCAAGGGAAACTCTTATTTAGTCAATTAAAAAAATAAAGGCAATTAGCAATCAGATAAAAACTAAAGTCTATTAGAAACTCGACATTATCAGTTCCTTCGGGAAAGTTGTTTTTGTGGCAATTGCAAGTTTTGAGGGGACTTGAACTAAGAATCGACATCAGGAGCAATTCCAAAAAGGGAGGAATAGTTGAAGTGCGCGAACTGGCTTTTTGGAGCGCTTCGCGATCGCCTACTCCATTGTTGTACCGCTTATGAGATACTAAGCAAAAATTATATAATTCATCTGTCTTTAGTAAGAACTTAAAGATTTCACAGCAATGTTGGCATTGCATCGTCAAGCCTTCTACATAGATGACCAGTACTAAAAATTAGCCAGGAAGGAGATTGAGGGTTAGGTTTGCCTGATCGGGGAAAGTATTGAGGCTTTAAGGAACCAAAAAAAAGCAAAAGAGTATAAAAAATAAAACACTGCAAATTTGAAGCTTCGCTAAATCAGTCAATTCGTCGATCGCTTCAGTATTTTTGGGGTCAACTTTGGTATTTATAGTTTCATGTAACTTACCAGGCTGTTGAGTCTAACCCGTGTAATTACCGGGAAATTTGTGACTCTTAGCCTAAATCTAGTGATTCTTCTGAGGAAATTAGTAGCCAACTTGTGGAGTAATAAGGGAAGAACAACAACAGCCTAGAGCTGAGAAGGCTAAACAATGACGACCTACATTACTTTTGAAACCGCGCTACGGATGCTTGAAAACGCCTATTTAGCTTCAGTTATCTTGCTCCTTGCGGCTTCTTACCTGGGTTTGGTAGCGATCGACAAGATTGAAAAAGCTAGCGACAACATCCCGTCACGGTAACTCGGTTCTCATTGAGCAGTTCTGGCTGAGAGTTCTGGCTGAAATAGTTTGACTGTTAAAAGTACGCATCTAGCACTCGCGTCACACTCAACCAAGCTGCGAATTGAAGTTGACAGACTTCCGGAATCATCAGCATCAATCGTGTAGGACAAGCAAATACCTGCTATCCCTCTCAGGAGTAGACTGCGATGAGTTTGTTCGACAAAGTATTCAATACTCAGAACAGTACTCAGAACAGTACTCAGAACAAAGTTCAAGCGGTGCAGATTGTGCAAGTAATCTTAATTAAAAACCGAGGTTAGACTTATCCCCTGACGCTTTCGGATTGAATCTCGATAAATATTCTTCAGTAGAGACCAAAATGACCCCTGTTTAGGGGTTTTTTTTACCCCTGCTTACGATTCCCGGTATGCGCTCAGCACTCGCATTGCTCAGAAATTTCTCAGATTTCTACTTTTTGTCGAAGTTTTGTAAAGCTATCTTCGTACCGCCTCTATCTATTCTTGCGATCGCTGCTGTTGCGATCGCGCAGTCATTCTCAGGTTTCGCTTATGTTTTCTAAATTAATTTACTTTTTCATCCTCCTGGGGATATATTTTACTCCTTCTTTAGGTATACTTGGCAGAACCGCAAACACACTTAGGAAGGAAACCTAAATGTCAGGAATGAACTCCTTAGAGTTAGAACAAGAAATTGCCAAGATGGCTAGAGCGATGATGACCCACAATAGCCAGATTGGGAAAGACCTGATAGCTAATTTGAGAAGTCAGATGACCCTTGAAGAGATCGCTGGTATGATGCTGGTGAGTATCGAACGTTTAATGTGGTTTAACACCGATTCAGTGTTCTGGACGATAGAGAATCTTATTCCTGCCGATGTGATGCAAGAAATTCGCACCATCACTTCAGTAGCTGTTGGTAAGCGTTTGATTTGCAAAGGATTTATGCCAGGAAAAGACTTTAGTGTCGATGCGGCTGGCAAACTGCTACTCAACGACAAAGCTAAAACAGCGATATTACCTCTGGCGACTCTGACTCCTTTGAAAAGCTGAAGATGCTGCCAGACGATTGGCTGGACACAACGCTAGACAGACGAGCGAAACGTTCTGAAGCATTGTGCTACAAGTCCGATCCTGAATGGTAAACATCTTCATATCTAGTGAGTCACAGGATTTACGGTGATAAGAATCACTAATGAGTCAGATGGGTATCACACCCCCTAAACAGATTCGATCACTGAGGGGTATAAGTAAATGCAAGATACTCAAGTTAGAGGATTCTGTGACTTACGATGCCAGACAAAGCCCTCATCACCAAACCGATTAATCAACCCACAGAAATCTTAAGTCAGTTGCACAGTGGACAGCTCCTCCGGGTCAATGGTTGTCGCGGCAGTGCCTTAATTATCTGTCATCGCCACCATGCAGAATTGGCAGGTCCTGGTGCAGGTATTGGCAGTTTGTTTGATATTAATTGTAGTCGGGTGATTCCCATTGGCAACCCGTCAGTGGTTTGCCCTGAGTCTCGCTCCGAGCGACAAAAAGCTTATGAAATTCGGCAACAATGGATTCGCTTTACTCAAAAAGCAATGGAATATTGCGTGCCCTTGCAGCGTGCCCGTGTCATTTTAGTTTTATTTGAAAAATACTTTGGTTTGGAAGCGACTGCCCAGATGCCGGATGAGATTCTGGCTCAATTGGTGGGAGTTTTGCCAAAAACAATCCAAATGGCGCGTCGAGCGACTAACAAGCCCTGTGAGAGTCCCCCAAAGCAATCTACAGCACAGGTGTTAAGCCTAACAGAAGGATGAGGGATGAGAGAATTCATTTATTCGTCTTCTTGTATCCTTCTGTAACCCGCTTTTAGTAAGGATGAAGTAGGAAAACAGAAGTACGAACGAACCATTCCTTCATCCTTCATCCTTCGCCAGGAGGCTGGTGATTAGATCAGCTTGATGGCGCGGAGACCGAAATACAGCCCCACAGCAACAGCAAAAGCACCACCCAAAAGTAAGAAGTAAGCGATCGCTCCAGAGATTTCCATGTTTCCGATAGAACGCAATATCCACCATTGAAACATCAAGTGGAGTAGAATACAGCCCACGGGCGCTTGTTGGTTGATGGGTTTGGCTTATGGAATCGGTGATTTGGGTTAATTTACCGCAGCAGGCTTACGAAATTGCGATCGCCGGATCGGGTCTAGCGCAACTAGGCGCTGGGATGACAAATTTGAATCTGGGGAAGAAAGTTCTCGTTGTTTCTAACCCGACAATTTTTCGGCACTATGGTCAAGAAGCGATCGCATCTCTCAAATCAGCTGGTTTTGACGTTACCTCTCTAACTCTCCCCGCTGGCGAACGCTACAAAACCCTCAACTCCGTCCAAAAAATCTACAACGCGGCTCTGGAAAACCGCCTAGAACGCTCTTCAACGCTTGTCGCGGTAGGCGGTGGCGTAATTGGTGATATGACTGGCTTTGCTGCCGCTACCTGGCTGCGGGGGATTAACTTCGTACAAGTTCCGACAACACTCTTATCAATGGTTGATGCTGCCATTGGCGGCAAAACCGGCGTTAATCATCCCCAAGGAAAAAATTTAATTGGTGCCTTCCATCAGCCGCGACTGGTTTTAATTGACCCAGAGGTGCTGAAAACCTTGCCGATGCGAGAGTTTCGGGCGGGAATGGCAGAGGTGATTAAGTACGGTATCATCTGGGATGCTGAGTTGTTTGAGCAGATGGAGCGATCGCCACATCTCGACTCACTCCGTCTAGACTCTAGTTTATTGCAACAAATCCTGACTCGCTCTTGCCAAGCTAAAGCCGATGTGGTAGGCAAAGATGAAAAAGAAGCCGGACTTCGCGCCATTCTCAACTACGGTCACACCATCGGTCATGCTGTAGAAAGCTTAACCGGATACCGCGTCGTCAATCACGGGGAAGCGGTGGCAATTGGCATGGTCGCGGCGGGTCAGATTGCGGTTAACCTTCAGATGTGGGACAAAACAGACGCCCAACGTCAAGATGCGCTAATTCAAAAAGCTGGATTACCCACCCAGCTACCAGCAGGACTAGACATCGAAGCAATTATTGATACGCTGCAAACCGATAAAAAAGTGAAAGCGGGAAAGGTAAGGTTTGTCCTCCCCACGCAGATTGGGGCAGTAACTGTGACCGATCAAGTGCCGTCAGATGTAATACGTACCGTTCTGCGGCAAATGTCTACTTGCTCTTAATTAATTGTAGGGAGCGAAAAGCTGGACTTAGCCATCGGTTTTCAGGCAACGTTTCTGTTTTTCAGGACTTTTCTATGACTCACTTTGGTCTTATCTGTCCTACATCAACTGGTCATCTCAACCCGATGACTACTTTAGGACACGAATTGCTTTCTCGCGGTCATCGCGTCACCCTGTTCGGGGTTCCCGATGCCCAACCTAAAGCATTGGCGGCAGGATTAGACTTCTGGGCGATCGCAGAGTTAGACTTTCCTAAAGGCGCAACCTCACAAGCGTTGGCACAGCTAGGGAAACTGAGCGGTTTGGCTGCCTTGCGGTATACAGTCAATTTGGTAACACAGTCGGCTGCTATGCTACTTCGAGATGCTCCAGCCGCCATCAAACAAGCAGGTGTAGAGGCACTGCTAGTAGACTAGGTTTCACCAGGGGGAGGGACTGTTGCCGAATACCTAGACATTCCCTTCATTAGCGTAGGCAGTGCTTTGCTGCTGAATCAAGAAGATCGCGTTCCTCCCTTTTTTACAACCTGGAGCTATAACCCTGCTTGGTGGGCGCATCTGCGGAACCAAGCTGGTTACGCTTTGTTCAATCGCATCGGGCAACCAATCCGGGAGGTGGTGAGCGAATATCGCCAAAAGTGGAAGTTGCCGCCCCATTCTCACCCCAACGATCAATATTCTCAACTCGCTCAGTTAAGTCAACAACCTGCTGAATTTGAATTTCCAAGGCAGCATTTACCCCCCTACTTCCATTTCACCGGGCCATACCATAACCCAGCTAGTCGGGAACCTGTTGCTTTCCCGTTTGAGAAATTGACCAGGCAATCCCTGATATACGCCTCTATGGGGACTATACAAAATCGCCTGCTGGACATTTTCCAGAATATTGCAGAAGCTTGTAATGGATTGGATGCCCAGTTGGTGCTTTCTCTGGGTGGTTCAACTATCCCAGAATCGCTGCCAGAACTGCCCGGAAAGCCTCTAGTTGTCGGATATGCGCCCCAACTAGAATTACTCCAAAAAGCTACTCTTACTATCACCCACGCAGGATTGAATACCACTTTGGAATCTTTAAGTAACGGGGTGCCGATGGTGGCAATTCCGATTACTAACGACCAGCCGGGAGTAGCAGCGCGTATCGCTTGGACGGGTGCCGGGGAGGTGGTGCCGTTGTCTCGCTTGAGCGTCCCCAAGCTCCGAACTGCTGTACAGCAGGTGCTGACTCAGGATTCCTACAAGCAGAATGCCTCCAGGCTACAAGAAGCGATTCGACGAGCCGGTGGAGTTAGTCGCGCCGCCGATATTATCGAACAGGTTATATCTACAGGAAAGCCTGTATTGGCTTGTGTTAAATAAACCTTATTAGAGCTGGATCGGGGAAAGCGGGGAGCGATCGCTATTTTTTTGCAATAATCCACACCGCATGAATAATTCCTGGAAAATAACCCAAAAAAGTCAAGACGAGATTGATCCAAAAGTCTCTTCCAATGCCAACTTGCAAGAAAACACCCAACGGGGGAAGAAAAATAGCGATGAGGATACGGAAGAAATCCATAAAAACACCTTTTGAGAATTATCGGGAATATTTACTAGAATGCCATTAATTTGGGAGATAGCTCTCTCTATTCCGATAGAACTGTCAATCTATCGATGAGTAGATAAAACAAACTTACTGTTATATTTGCTACTAAAACGCTGATTATTTTCAATTATTTTAAAATATTAAGTAAATCTAAGTATAGAGGGATTTCTGGAACGGGAATTGCGGGCGATCGCCTAAATGCTTTGCTTTGTGCCAAACCATAACGAAAATTCTCCTAACATCAGGCTGCGTTGCATATTTATTGGCAAGGCAGGAACGTTTTTGGGGGCAGATCGGTCTGGGATGCGTACCGCCAAGAACAATATGAAGTTATCCTATTAAAAAATAAAGGCAAAAATAAGTAAGGCTATTATTGCAGCAAATCCGGCAAAATCTAATCGTCGCTGATATGGGTATTACTGCTGATAGAGAAACGTTGTCCAGGCGAATTAAGGATGCAATGGTAAATGACCTAGACCAGCAGATTGAAGATTCCCTACAGCGACTTGAGCAGCTGTGGCAGTGTACTGAAAAGTTACCGATGTCTCACCAGGAGCCGCTCGTGGATGCTCTGAAAGAACTATCGAACCAGCTGCAAGAAATGCAGATCGTCATAGAGGAACTGCGCCAACAAATTCAGGAAGAACTCGCCGACAAAAATCACGCAGGACTCGAAGAACAGCAGCGTTACCCAGCCGAAGGTGAGTTTATCTCCAATTCCGCTCAGCAAAAAGCTTTGCAGGCAATCGGGTCTGCCTATAGCAACTCAGAGGCAGTTTCCCAGGGAAGGGCGATGGGCTTTTTGGTGACAAATCCAGAAGCAGTAATTTTGTCAGCCAACCGGACAAGCGGTGAGTTGCTCGAAAGCGTTCCAGAAAGCTTGGTAGGTAAGCCGCTGGTGGAGTTCGTGGCAACGGATGCTCGCGGCGACTTTCAGACTCAGCTCAGCGCCCTGCAACAAGGATCTGTTGCCAAAAACTGGGAAATCTGCCTGCAAACAAGGCAGGGTGAGACGTTTACCGCTATATTCACTGTCGAGCCAGTGCAAGAGCCGCAATTTCTGCAAGTCGTGGGTCTGCGCTGGCTGCTGCAACAAATGACTCCATGTCGAGACGCTTCGGCGGTGGATTTTTCACAGACAAAGTGGAAGTGCGGCGATAGCGATTTAGAAAATCCAGTTGAGGAACAAATTGCCCAGAGTGAAAGCGGGGTGCAGGATACCAGCTTGCAAAAAAGGCTGCACGAGCAACCCCACGGGTATCTAAATAGCGATCGCCCAACTCACTTGCAACAGATACTCGACTTTGAAGCAATGCTCAAACGCATTACTAACAAAGTCCGCGATAGCCTCGACGAAAACCATATTTTGCAAACTGCCGTCGCAGAATTAACCTGGGTGTTGGGGATTGAAGGCGGCGATATTGCTTTGTACGATGCCAATCAAACCACGGCGACAATCGCTCACGAATACACCCAAGGATTGCCATCTGCACTAGGGCAAACCGTAACAATTTCCGACTTGTTTAAAGACGATGCTCAATTGCGGCAAGGTCAGTATTTCCAGTTTTGTTACCTAATCCCTGGGATTCGAGGAGCGGTGGCTATCCTAGCTTGTCCGATTTTTGATAGCCAAGCAGTGTTCGGGGAGCTGTGGTTATTTAAACGACAGGAGGATGCTTTCAACGAGCTAGAAATCCAGCTCGTGCAGCAAGTGGCGTCTCAATGCGCGATCGCAATTCGACAAGCCCGACTCTACCAGGCAGCGCAAGCGCAAGTAGCGGAACTGGAAAAACTTAATCGCCTCAAAGATGACTTCCTCAGTACCGTTCCCCATGAATTGCGATCTCCGGTTGCCAACATGAAAATGGCGATTCAGATGTTGGGGATTGCCTTGAATAAAGACCACGGACTGTTCGCCGAACTATCTAAGCCGCCAGCCCAAAGAAACAAAGTGGCTCGCTACTTCCATATTTTGCATAACGAATGCGAGCGAGAAACCAACTTGATCAACGATCTTCTGGAGTGGCAGCGAATCAATGCAGAGATTCAGCCTTTGGTACTGACAAGCATTCAGCTACAAGATTGGCTTCCCACAATTGTAGAACCTTTTCAAAAGCCAGCCCAAGAACGCGATCGCCGCTTAGAAATTCACCTTGAGTCCGAACTGCCTCCTTTAGTATGCGATCGCACCAGTTTAGGACGCATATTAAGCGAGTTACTCAACAATGCCTGCAAATACACACCATCAGCAGAACGCATTGCTGTAAAAGCACATAGCGCCGCAGACAGGATGGAAGTGAGCGTAATCAATACCGGCGTGGAAATTCCAGCAGCCGAACGCGAACGAGTATTTGAAAAGTTTTACCGCATTCCCGACGCCAATCCCTGGAAACAAGGCGGGACTGGTTTAGGACTGGCGCTGGCACAAAAATTGGTCGCCAATTTAGGAGGCACGATTCATCTGGAAAGTACTGCCAATCACACTTGCTTTACAGTGTCATTGCCGCTGAATCCTGCGGTTCTTGCCGAAGCGGAATCTCCCTGAGAAATGTGCCTTCACAAGAATAGTTTTTTAACGCAAACACGACTTACGCAACATCACCACGTCTGCCACCGCAACCACAGGGGGATTGAACCCGAAAAAACGCTATATGTATAAGCTTTGCGTAAGTCCTGGTAAAGTAACGCCAAGGTAAACGCAAAGGTAGGTACGGTTGGATGCATTTCAATGCTTGTAAAAACGCCAGAGCGAGTTAATTCGCGGCTATTGCGTTCAAAGCCTGTGAGCGTATATTTGCAAGCATTGAGATCCACCCCAGAAGTTAGCCCAAACTCTGCGTACCTTGGCGTTACTTTGCGTTGAAAAAATTATTTTTTATGGGCAATCAACCGAACTTGATATCAAAGATAAATTAGCCGCCACTGATTTTAGCTTTGTAGCCCAAAGTTGCGAGAACTTGGACAAGTTTTTGAGTATGATCGCCCTGAATTTCAATCGCATTTTCCTTCACTGTGCCCCCCGTACCGCACTGAGCTTTTAACTGTTTTGCAAGGACTTCCAGCGTTTCTGGTTTTACCTGAAAGCCACTGATTACAGTTACGGTTTTGCCTTTTCTTCCTTTCCGGGATGCCTGAACCTTGAGGTTTTGCTGATTGGAGGGTAGTTCTGGCACGGGTCGTTCTAAGGCATCTGAATTATCGGTGTTTCCAAATTCGGAGTAGATAACGCGATTTTGAGCGGGTGTTTTAGAACTGGATGCTTTGCCCTTGGAAGAAGACATAACAGTGAGTCGGGTAAAAGTTATTCAAGAACAGATTAGATCGAGAAGGAGTCGGAAATATCTCTAAAATTTGTGCGCTTTTGTGTGTGATTTATTCAGATACAGCAGTCCTGAATGAGAGTGTGAGATATATCTGTAGGAGCGCACCTATCTACCATGTAGGGCAATTTTACCGAACTTTGTTAAATCGCGATCGCCGCCAAAATCGAACCAGTCGCCCCTACGGTCTTCAGATGCTACTCCAGTCTTCATCGTAACGGCTGCACCTCCCTGTCCTACTCTATCTCCGAGACGCCAGAACCTTCCATGCCAGTAATTTTGCTTTGGATAAACTCATCGAAACTATAATGAAGTTTATGTTGTAATTCCCACAATTCGCTGTGACACGTACTCCCATTTCTCCTGATTCCCAAGAAACTGCTAACGCTTCTGCACAACAACCCGACGCACTAGGGCGATTTGGACGATTTGGCGGCAAGTACGTGCCGGAAACGTTGATGCCAGCGTTGAGCGAGTTGGAAGCTGCTTTTAAGCAATACCGCGCCGAACCCGCTTTCCAGCAGGAACTTCAAGAATTGCTGCGGGATTATGTGGGTCGCCCCAGTCCCCTTTATTTTGCCGAACGTTTGACGACGTACTATGCAAAGCCAGATGGTACGGGACCGCAAATCTATCTGAAGCGGGAAGATTTGAACCATACGGGCGCTCACAAAATCAACAATGCTTTGGCTCAGGTATTGTTGGCGAAGCGAATGGGCAAGCAGCGGATTATTGCGGAAACGGGTGCCGGACAGCATGGCGTCGCTACAGCCACGGTTTGCGCCCGATTTGGTCTGGATTGCGTCATTTATATGGGCGTCCAGGATATGGAACGGCAATCGCTGAATGTGTTCCGGATGCGGCTGATGGGGGCAGAGGTGCGCCCTGTGGCGGCGGGAACGGGAACGCTCAAAGATGCCACGTCGGAAGCGATTCGGGATTGGGTAACGAATGTCGAAACGACTCACTACATCTTAGGTTCGGTTGCAGGACCTCACCCTTATCCGATGCTGGTGCGCGACTTCCATGCAGTGATTGGTCAAGAAACTCGCGCTCAAGCGATGGAGAAATGGGGCGGCTTGCCGGATATTCTCCTGGCTTGTGTCGGCGGTGGCTCAAATGCGATGGGACTCTTCTACGAGTTTGTGAAGGAGCCATCGGTAAGGCTGATTGGAATTGAGGCGGCTGGGGAGGGTGTTGATACCGAGAAACACGCTGCCACTCTCACTAAGGGACGGGTGGGGGTTTTGCACGGGGCGATGAGCTATTTGCTGCAAGATGAGGATGGTCAGGTGGTGGAGGCGCATTCTATCAGCGCCGGTCTAGATTATCCCGGTGTTGGCCCGGAGCATAGTTATCTCAAGGACGAGGGTCGGGCTGAATATTACAGCGTAACTGACCAAGAGGCTTTGGCAGCGTTTCAGCGCCTGTCGCAGCTAGAGGGAATTATTCCAGCGTTGGAAACGGCTCACGCGATCGCTTACCTCGATATTCTCTGCCCTCAACTGATTGGCAATCCCCGCATTGTCATCAACTGCTCTGGACGCGGCGATAAGGATGTGCAGACAGTTGCTAAATTCCTCAATCATTAAGATTAGCCATATTCCAAGTCAGTCATGGGTCATGGGTAGCAGGTGGTTAAGCAATTAAAAATGCCTAATTAAAAATTGTCAAATCCAGTCGAAGTTGTAGAGACGTTGCATACAACGTCTCTGCTTTGGGTATTTACTGTGTGCAAATTAAATGTGTGACAGTTTACCAACTTTGCCTATTCCTACTACCTACTACTCATCCACTACACTTAATGAATGAGTGCCAAAGCAATTAGGAAATTATTTGCTATGCCAAAAAGCAAATGGTTATTTGCTATTCTATTTTCTGCGATGCTGGCGATTACTGTGTTCCTGGGATATATCCGAACTGATAAAGTTGCCGCACAACAGGAAGGCGATGGTCAAAAGACATTAGTGATGGTGACTTCTGCTGACTATCCACCTTATGAATTTCGAGACACAGCTACTGGCAAAGATGAAATTATTGGATTTGACGTAGACATTGCCAAATATATTACTAAAGAACTAGGCTATGAACTTGAAATTAAAGATACAGACTTTAACGGTTTGATTGCTGCCTTGCAGTCGCGTCGTGCTGACTTTGCTATGGCTGGTATGACCCCTACAGAAGAACGTAAGAAAAATATAGATTTTTCCGATATTTACTATGAAGCAAAAAACACCATTGTTGCCAAAAAAGGTAGCAACCTGACGAAACCAGAAGATTTAGCTGGTAAAAAAGTCGGCGTCCAGTTGGGGACGACTCAAGAAAAAGAAGCTAGTAAATTTAAGAACGTCAATCTGGTAGCACTAAATAAAACTGGCGATTTGATCCAAGAGATTAAGTCAAATCGAATTGCAGCCGCTATTCTCGAAGATACAATTGCCAAGGGTTTTGTAGCAAACAATCCAGAGCTGGAATTGAATACCATTTCCAATGGCGAGGCAGCTGGTTCTGCGATCGCTTTCCCTAAAGGTTCGCCGCTTGTTGATGACTTCAACCGAGTGCTTCAGCAAATAAAACAAAGCGGCGAGATAGAAACGCTGGTGAAAAAGTGGTTTGACAACAGTGGAAAAACCGAAAACGCCAGCACTTCAAACTTATCTTTTGCTAAGATAGCACCCAGTATTCCTTACATTCTTCAAGGGGTATTAATTACCTTACAATTTACCGCTATATCGGCAGTTTTAGGATTCATTTGGGGTACAGTGCTGTCTTTGTTGAAAATTTCTAGCATCAAGCTACTGGTTTGGTTTGGAACAGCTTACACATCTATATTTCGAGGCGTACCGCTGCTGGTGACATTATTTATAATATATTACGCAACGCCTCAATTAACTGGCTACAATATTTCCCCACTGCAAGCAGGCGTTATTGCGTTTACTCTCAACTCAGGAGCTTACATTTCTGAGACAATTCGCGCCGGAATTCTTGCAGTTGACAAAGGACAACGGGAAGCTTCTCTGTCGCTGGGTATTCCCTACAAACCGATGATGTTAGATATTATTTTGCCACAGGCGTTAAAGAATATTGGCTCTTCATTACTTGGTATGCTAAAAAGTTGATTCCAAAACTTGAAAGGCTTACCTAGCAAGGTATAACGATTTTGGACTGTATTTTCTATTTAATAAACGCTAAATTGGCTTAAATTCATGGCTAGTATAGCTTGTGGCGCTTCTTGACTATAAATTTAGCATACCAACTACGGAAGAGCCAGAATATTTTGCCAGCGCTGGTAAATGAAAGTAGTGCTTTGCTTAAAGATTCTTCGCTGGTTTCAACGATTGGCGTGACTGACCTGTTACGCCGTGCCTACATTGTGGGAGCCGAAAAATATATTGCTTTTGAACCTTTGATATTTGCGGCTGTTATTTATTATTTGATGATTATGACTCTCACTTTAGGAGGTTATGCACTTGAACGACGATTACAGCGTAGCGATTAAGGTGGAAAATCTGCATAAATCCTTTGGAAATCTCCAAGTTTTGCAAGCAATTTCTACTGAGATTAGACAAGGGGAAGTTGTGGCGGTGATTGGTCCTTCTGGGTCGGGTAAGTCAACTTTTCTCCGTTGCCTAAATTTACTGGAAGTGCCAACTTTGGGACACGTTTATATTCAAGGAGTAGACATCACGACGCGGAAAACCGACATTATGAAGATTCGCCAAAATGTCGGCATGGTATTTCAGCATTTCTATCTATTTCCTCACATGACGGTGTTGAAAAATGTGATGTATGCACCGATGAAAGTGAAGCACGTTTCTAAGGAGGAGGCGCGGCGAGAAGGACTGGAATTGTTATCAAAGGTAGGTTTGTCGGAAAAAGCAGATATTTATCCCTCTAAGTTGTCGGGGGGACAAAAGCAGCGGGTAGCGATCGCGCGTTCCTTGGCAATGAAGCCAGATATCATGTTGTTTGACGAACCAACCTCCGCACTCGACCCAGAAATGGTGAAAGAGGTGTTAGAAGTAATGCAAGACTTGACTAAAACTGGCATCACGATGGCAATTGTTACCCATGAAATGGGGTTTGCGCGGGAAGTTGCCGATCGCATTTTGTTTCTTGATGGGGGACGACTGGCTGAAGATTCACCGCCGAAGGAGTTTTTTATCAATCCCAAGAGCGATCGCGCTAAGCAATTTCTTGATAAAATATTGTAAAAGATATCCGAAGTTGATTGAGTAACTTCTGTACTCTTAGATAAATAAGTAACTTGAGGTTTCCTACTGGCATATTTGGGGTGCGAGGCATCACGTCAAAGTGTATGTGCTTGACTTATTCGCCCCAAGAACAAGAGATTTCTGCTTCGATTACTCTCCACTCATCCTGAAAGTAGTAGATACAAATTTACAGCGTTCTAAATATATTTTAGCAACTTTATCCATCGGGTTGTGGTATAGACAATCTTGAAAGAGTTGTGCAGCCTCACTAATTTTTTGATTTTTATAGAATAACAAAGCCTTTTCAAATATTGTTTTTGCGGTCAATTTACCATTTTTTAATTCCGCTAAATCTCCATCAAATACTTCATAAACTGTTACTTCTTCAGATTTCCCTTTAATTTTCACCCGATCGATAATACGGATGAAATAATCAGAGGAATTCTGTAACTGCAAAAAAGTCTGGTGACTGATTAATAATGACACTCCATACTCTTTCGTCAATCCTTCAATACGGGAGGCTAAATTGACAGCATCGCTGATGACAGTGCCCTGCATCCGGTTGTTTCCTCCCACTGTGCCCAACATCAAAGAGCCTGTATTGATGCCAATCCCGATCTGAATTGGAGGATAACCAGCTTGGGCGCGATGCTGATTATATTCGGCAAGATTATGTAGCATGGTAATCGCTGCTTTAATAGCATCATCTGCACCGCCGCTAAACAGTGCCATAATTCCATCACCGATATATTTATCAATAAAGCCATTATGCTTGGTAATCGCAGGCTCCATGCGGCTCAAAAAGGCATTAATAAATTGAAAATTGTCTGACGGCGTCATTTTTTCCGAAAGTGCAGTAAAGTCTCGAATATCGGCAAATAACACCGACATTTCCTGCTGCACTTGGTCGCCTAATGTGACATCGACAATGCTTTCTTTCTTCAAAAACTGAAGAAATTCACGCGGTACAAACCGTTCGTAAGCGATGTTGAGTTGATAAAGTTGATTAATCAAATTTATCCGTTCTGCTTCTGCCTGTTTGCGTTGCGTGATATCTTGAAAGGCAGCGATCGCGTACACAATTTTGCCCTTTTCATCAAAAATTGGCGTTGCCCACACCTCTATCGGGATAATCTTGTCTGCTTGGTGAACCTCCATATCATCAACAGTCGAGCAGGAGCCGCTCAACGCCAGCATCAGCGGCTGTCGGGCAGTCGGGTACAACCTATCTGTCCCTGCCACATAAGCTTGATAAACTTCTGGCAGTTGAGCGGTGGTGTCTTCCGGGGCGATGCCCTTGCCGAGTAACCGCTGTGCCGTATGATTGGCGTAGTAGGGTTTGCCGCTCGCATCAATCACGAAAACACCTACCGGCACGGCTTCTAGAAATTGAGCCAACCTTCTCTCGCTGGCACGCACTGCCTCCTCTGCCTTGTTATGCAACTCGGCTTCCACCGTATCAGAGTGTTCCGTAGTCGTCTCTAGCAAAATTTCCAAATCGGTCTTATCTCTAGTAACGATTGTCAAAAGAGACTGGAGTGCTGCTTGACTAGCTTGTAGTGCTTCTTCGGTACGCTGGCGCTCGGCAATTTCGGCTTGTAGTTGTTGATTGGACTGATGCAACTGAGCTTCAACCATATCGGAGTGTTCTGTAGTCGTCTCCAGCAAGATTTCCAAGTCAGCTTTTTTGTTTTTCAAGCCTTCCAATTCCCGGCGCAGACTGGCGATTTCTAAAAGCAGATGTTCTGTTGAGGGTTGTTCTTTCTGCATCGCCTTAGGATTTGCACTTTGACGAAAATTAACTTATCTAGTTTTAAATGCCAGTACCTAGCCTTGTAGGGGTTTTTATGCCAATTCCAGCTGCAAAGAAGGCATTAGCCGCTGCAAATTCTTCAATGACTTACTTTGCCAGGGGATATTTTTAGAGCCTTGTACAATCATCTGAATACTTTCTTTTTGACGCACATTGATGACAAATTTCGACAGAACATTGATTCCCGAACTATTTAGAAATTCTAGTTCCCGCAAGTTCAGGGTAATTGTTGGTGGCTCTGAGTCAACTAAATCATTGAGTAACTTCACAATTGGTGCATATTCTTCCATTCCACTGAGTCGGAGGGAACCTTGGAAGATTGCTGTTTCAGTAACTGAGTCGTACCAAATGCTGTAATCTTCAGTCTTAATATCCATTACGCATCAACTCCTTGCATATTCTGAGCGACTAGGTAAGCTATACTGCCAACTGCACCATTGTGGTCACGGCGATCGCTTCCGGCTCCAGCTCTTTTTGGATAGTCTCAAACTTCCAGCCTAGCTTAGCCTGATAATCGTTCATCATTGTCAAAAAGCCTAACCCAGATTCGCTCTCGCTCTCGTCTTCTGCATTTTTTTCTAGCTGACGAAGATACAACTCACTGGGATCGCAGGTGGTTAAGTGTGTGATAAATGTCTGAAACTTAGCGATCGCGCCTGGATTGATATTGTTAGTGGCGAGGAATACAAGGCGATCGCTATGCATTTGTAGCCGAATGCTGATAGATTGCAGCGATGTGTCATCATTAAATTTCATAGCATTCTCTAGCAACTCATTGGCGATAAAACTAACAGCACTCTTGATCTCTGCTTTTGGATCGGTTTCGGTCTTATTCTTATTACCAGGAAAGAAAGTTGCAAAATAGTCAGCCATAAAATCAGCCGACAAACCATTGTTGCGCCAGCGTTGCTTTAGCGGGATGGAGGTAGGCGAAAATACAATTGTCAAGCCTTCCTGACTGCTCGGCAGCTCGTCCCTGAAGTCTCCGAATATTTGAATCATATCAATTTTGTCATTTGGTAATTGGTAATATTTTTAAGTTTGAATTAAATAATATTCTTCTAACTTAACACTCATTAACGATTACCGATTTTTGTTTGAACATTTTAGAGCATTTGCTCATTAATTTTCCTCTACACAGCCAATCGGAATCTCAATGTAGAATTCTGTTCCTTGTCCTGGCTCAGAGATACATCTAAGCTGTCCCCCATGTTTTTCTACCACAATTTGGTAACTGATTGATAGACCCAATCCGGTGCCTTTACCGACTTGTTTAGTTGTAAATAAAGGTTTAAATAACTGTTGCTTTGCCTCTTCGGAAATTCCAGCTCCATTATCGGCAATCCGGATCGCGATATGAGAAAAATTAAGTTCCAAACATGAAGAATTAACCAATCCGTTTTCATCCTTTATCCTTGGTTCTCCATACTTTATTTCAGTATGAATCCAAATAGTAGGCACGGGGTTTTGATTGTTACTGAAAACTAACGTTCCAGATGCCATTGCTTCTTCTAGCGCATCAATGGCATTGGCAATGAGATTCATAAACACTTGATTTAGTTGTCCAGCATAGCACTCTACAAGCGGGATGTTTTCATATTCTTTAATTAATTTAATTTCCGGGCGATTTCCGTTAGGAGTCAGGCGATGTTTCAAAATCAGTAGAGTACTATCAATCCCATCATGAATATTAAAAAGTGTCTTAATGGATGTATCGGCACGAGAGAAGGTTCGCAGAGACACGCTAATTTGATGGATGCGGTCTATGCCTATTTTCATAGAAGAAAGTATTTTAGGCAGGTCTTCGGTTAAGAAGTCAATATCAATAGCTTGTGCCTCTGATTGGATTTCCGGTGCTGGATTTGAATAATGCTGTTGGTAAAGTTTTAACAACCTGAGTAAATTGCAGGTGTAGTCATAGGCATAGGCGAGATTGCCAGATAGAAAGTTAACTGGATTGTTGATTTCGTGGGCAATTCCGGCGACCAATTGCCCAAGAGAGGACATTTTTTCACTTTGTACTAATTGAACTTGAGCTTGCTGCAAGTCGCGCAGCGATCGCTCTAATTGTTGAGCTTTTTCTCGTTCTCGCGCTTCGCTTGCCCTGAGAGATTGCTCAATCTGCTGGCGCTCCGTGATATCAATGGTGGTTCCCTCGTAGTAGAGTAAGGTGCCGTTGGCATCACAAATCGCACGGGTATTCTCCGAAATCCAGATGATGCTGCCATCTTGGCGATAAATTTGATACTCGAATCCCTTAACTTCACCCTGCTCGGTTAATAAATCTATGAGATTGTCACGGCATTTCGGGTCAACATAAACTTGATATTTGATTTCTGGGATGCTATTCATCATCTCCTCAGGAGACTCATAGCCGTAGATTTTTGCCAATGCCGGATTCACACAGATGTAGTGTCCGTCCAATGTAATCTGAAAAATCCCCTCAATAGCGTTTTCAAAAATACTGCGATACCTAGCTTCCGCTTGTTGCAGCGCTTCTGCGGCTCGCTTGCGCTCGGTGGTGTCTTGAAAGGCGGCAATAGCATAAGCAATATTGTCCTTGTCATCAAAAATTGGGGACGCCCACACCTCTATAGGAATCAATTTGTCTGTTTGGTGAATCTCCGAATTGTCAACGGCTACTTTTTCGCCTCTCAACGCCCGCACGAGCGGCAGGCGATCGCTGGGGTACAATTGCTCTGTGCCTGCGACATAGAGTTGATAACTCTCTGACAATTCCTCAAGAGTGGTTTCTGACATAATACCTTTGCCCAGGATTTGCTGTGCTGTCTGATTGGCGTAGTAGGATTTACCGCTAGCATCAACCACGAAGACACCCACTGGCAGAGCTTCCAGAAATTGCGCCAGCCTGCGATCGCTTTGCTTGCCCGCCTCCACTGCCTTGTCATACAACTGAGCTGTAACCGTATCTGAATGTTCTGTCGTATTCTCCAGCAAGATTTCCAGGTCAGCCTTTTCTCTTTTCAAGTCTTCCAGTTCTTGGGACAAGCTTTCTATCCTCAAAAAGAGCTGTTCTGTTAATGCTTTTTCTTTCTCGATTGCCATAGGTTTTTATTTTTGCCAGAAAATGACTTCCCCTAGCAAGGGATATTTTTAGAATTTTGGATCGCTATTTAAATATTCCCTTTCTCAGTAACTTTTCTAACAAACTTTACAGAACATTTTCCTGCAAACTCGGCTTATTTCTGTTTGAGAACCAGCAAAGTGATGTCATCGTCAATTTTCTGTTCGCCGATATGCTGCCGCAGATCGTCAATTACGGCTTGTTTAATTTCCCCAACCGTCTGTTGCCAGTTGCGGCTGACTATCTCACACAGCCGCTCTAACCCGTATCGTACCCTGAATCTATTTTCGGCTTCAGTGATGCCATCGGTGTACAGCACCACTACGTCCCCTGAATGCAATTGCAACTGAATCTGGGCGACGAAATTGGTAATGTCTGCTTCTAGCCCAATCGGGAAGCCTAAATCAACCGTGTCAATCCGTTCCACCTCACCGCCGGAACGCACGACAATCATTTCTTCGTGTTGTCCGGTCAGGCGCAGCGTTCCTGCTTGGTAATCCAGTAAGGAGAGGCTGAGATTTTTATCGCAATTCATCCGCTGCACATTGTGATAAATGGTTCGGTTGAGTACGTCCAAGAATTTCCTGGGGTCGGTTTCGTTGTTTTCCAGTAGCGTCCGGACTGCTGTCTGCACCATGATCGTTAAGACGCCGCTTTCGAGTCCGTGTCCGGTTACATCGCCGATCCCGATTTTGACCTTATCCTCGTAATTGAGTACATCGTAGTAGTCGCCGCCTACCTCTTCGGCTGGTTCCATAAAGCTGGCAATCTCCAGTCCGGCAATCGATTCAAGTTCTTGCTGTTTGGGCAATAGCATCTGTTGCAGTCGGCGCGTCACGGCTAACTCAGCGCCCATGCGGATATTGTCGGCTTGGAGACGCTCGTTGAGGGCAAGAATCTCGCCGTTGGCGTGAGCGAGTTCGCTGGTGCGTTCCTCAACTTTTTGTTCCAAAGTGTAGCTGTAATTCCGCACCGCCTCCTCAGCTTGCTTGCGCTCAGTAATATCGCGCACCAGGATCACATATTCTTGGAAGTCTTGATTGAAACGGTTGGAGACGGCTGCCTCAACAATGGTAGGATGTTCGGGCGTTTTTAGGGTATGTTCGCTTCGGCTCGACCAATCATCTGGCTGACCTGCCAAGGCGGGAAATATCTGGTTGAGACGATATCCCAGGAGATGGGGAGCGATCGCTGTTAATAGTTGCTCGGCGGCTGGGTTGGCTTGACGAATGACGCCGTTTTCATCGACTACGAGAATCGCGTCAATGGCAATATTGAACAAATGCTCAGACTGTTCTCTGGCTTCGACGATTGCCGTGACTTGGGGCAAACTTGTCCAGCAAGCGATCGCTACCCCAACAAAAGCAATCGTCAGCAGCAGCACCACATACAGATTGTTGCTGTTATGACCAACGTCTATCATTCCGACTCTGGCTCTAAACACCCAGCTAATGGTGGCAGCGCTACAGATCAGTAAGATCAGGATGACCACCTGAAAGGCGACAAAATCGGATATTTTAGTTTGCGATCGCCCTCGGTAATGCTGAATCCACCAAGCGGGATGAAAGGGTGCCAACCGGATGTGGCGCATCACCCGATCTGCTGCCAAAATCCCTAGGGGAAATAGCAACCCAATCAAGAAGTCTTTCCAACCCCAAGCCAAACCCCCAACCACCAAGACAACGACTTCCAGCAAAAACAAGACACCCGACCACCAAGGCAGAAATACCTCCGGTCTCTTTCGGCGCAGCCACAGTGCTAAATGCACCGACATGATCGATACAAACCAGCCGGTGTTACTCACGACCGCAATCCGGGGGACATCTCCCCAAGCTAGACAAATCAGACTGAGCAACAACGTCAGCACCAAGGCGGGACCGAATACACCCCGTCGGGACACCACAGCGAACACGGGAGATAAATGTCCGTCCACGGCAAGTTGGTACAGCATCCGGGGACAGTTGGAAACCACCGTCGCGCACGAGAGAAGCGAACCAGCGGCAAGAAAAAAGGTAACGATGAAAGCTGCCGACTTTCCCCAGAATGGCGTGGAAACCGCTAACAAATTTAAGAAGGTGTCACCGCCCAGACTTGGGTCGGTGGCTAAGCGCATCAGTACCCAGGAACCCCCCAGAAAGATGGGCGGCATGATCCAAGATGAGATAGTTAGGAACCGCAACGTTTCATCAGGACGGCGGCTATCGGCAACAAATGCAGACGCAGATTCACAAGCGTAGGTCGTGTAGGTGACGAAGAATAACCACTTCGCCCAATCCACAAAAGAGAGATGCGACCAAGTGGTCGGGAAAAAGCCAGGACTGGCTGGGGAAGTGGCTAACCAGCCGATGCCAAATAGGCAAAAAGCGAGTAAAAGTCCAATTGCCGGGATGACAAAAAATAAGTGCAGAATACTTAAGGCGCGGGTGCCGCTAAACGCCAAAATAAAAGTGATCAGCGTAAAGCCAATTTTTACGAGAGTATCGGGACAAGCAATCCCTAAAGGCTCCAGGTTTACCTTAATCAGTTCTGTAAGCACAACTACGTTAATCGCCAGCGTTGAGACCCAGCTGAAGAAGTAACCAATTGCTGCGTAACGGGCTAGCCCCGGATAGTGCTTTAGCAACCGGGTGGTATAGTTGGGCGTTCCTCCGGCTACGTCGGGAAAATGCCTGCCTAAGCGTTTTACTTGCAGGTTTAGCAAGATGCCGAGGATTGTTCCTGGCAACCAGACGAAAATAGCCCCAGTTCCCAGAGCAACGTGCAGTGCGGGGGCAATGGCAGGCCACGAGATATGAGCTGTCAGACCAAAGCCCCACGTTTCTAGAGAGCTAAGACTGCGGGGTAAGCGCGGGGCTGAGTACCGATTTGGAGGGGCAGAGTCTATTATTGTCGGCAATGGTGTTGAGGTCATCAGGTTTATTAGTGTTTTTATGTCAATTTATTTTCAGCGCTTGACAATGAGAGCGATCGCGTTATGGAGATTTAGGATAATTAATCGCAGTAGGATACTTTCTTTTAATTTATATGTCGAACTATTTCTGTTTGAGTACTGGCAAACTGATGCCATTGTAAATCGTTGGATACGCAAATAGCCGCACGTTTTCAACACAACGCTGTTCTAGCAAGTATTGCATCACAGACCTATTTTCGGCTTCGGTAATTTCATGGGTTCTACTAAGTTATTTTCTCTAGATACACTTGCTCATCTGTTCGTTGAAGAAGAGTTGTCATGAACGATAAAGTAGGAACTATAGCAGTCCTATTTGATTGGTGAGACTTTTTTAACGAACCGCAGAGGACGCCAAGGACGCAGAGGGAAGAGAAGAGAAGAGAGAAGAGAGAAGAGAAGAAGAGGGAAGAGGAGTTCACAGATAAATTAGGATGGCGATGAATTGTTGAGAATATATCCTTGAATGGGATAAGAATACTTAAGTTGCTTTTAGCTCACATCTTGCACCATTCTCAACAAGTCGCCAATCCCGCCCGGAACTCAACCGGGCTAATAGAATCAAGTCCACGCTTAGTGGACTGAAGATGCAAGCTCTCAGTTTTAGCCCACATTCGGTCAAGTTTCCTATGTTGAACTACTCGTTTAAGGAGTGCCCAACGGTTCGACTGGACGGATAATTGCTGGGGTAGCTGGTTTTTCTGTCTGGAAGATTGCTTGAAGTGATTCTTCTAAAGTTTCTGCCATGACGATGCGATTTTCGTAGGCAGCAATGACTCTCACTAATGTTGGCAAACTATTTTGTTCGGCTTCTAGATAAAGAGGTTCGACGTAGAGGAGCGATCGCTCTATCGGAATTACTAACAAATTACCTTGAATTGCCCGTGAACCCTGCCGATTCCACAGAGAAATCTGCTGAGAAATGACCGGATCTTGGTTGATTAAAGCTTCGATTTGCTCGGTTCCGTAAACCAGTTGTTGCTTGGGAAACTCGTAGAGTAACAACTTGCCATATTCATCTCCATCGGAACGTGCCGCCAACCAGGCAATTAAGTTGGTGCGTTGCCTGGGTGTGAAGGGAAGGAGAAGAATAAATTCTTCTTCCTGGGCCGTCGGCAGTTTCATGATCAGGTAGTAAGGTTCCACGGGTCGCGGTTCGCTACCATAAATCTCAGTCGGAACCTGCCACTGGTCTTCCCGATTGTAAAACACCTGCGGGTCGGTCATGTGATAAGTCCGCAACCGTTCTGACTGAATGCTGAAAAAGTCCACTGGATAGCGAAGATGACTCCGCAGGGAAGTGGGCATAGCATTTAATGGTTTTAGCAGGTCGGGAAAGATCGCAGACCAGGAGGTAATAATCGGGTCTTGGGGGTCGGCAACGTAACAATTAACCGAACCGTTATAGGCATCAATGACAACTTTGACGGAGTTGCGGATGTAATTAAATTGCTTTTCGCCAGGGTCGGAGTAGGGATAGCGATCGCTTGTTGTATAAGCATCGATAATCCAGTAAAGGTAATTTTGCTCGTTCGATGCATCGGTCTTGGCAACTACCAAGTAGGGATCGCTATCGAACCGCAAGAAAGGGGCGATCGCCTGAACTCGCTGTGTTATATTACGACGAAACAACACCTTGGTTTGCGGTGTGAAATTCCGCGTAAACATCATTTGCCAGTCTTTCAAATACTCGGCAAATAAAAGACGCTGCCACCACGAACCGATGGAGACGCCGCCAGTGCCATCGTAGGTGTTATAAACATTCTCGTTGCCACTGGGATAATCTAACTCTTTGACTCTGGTTGGCGTCATCACATAAGTATTGCTGATTTCGCCGTAATAAATCCGGGGTATCCCAATCGGAATGCTGGCCCGAATCCGTTCGCTAGATACATTTAAGGCGCTGTTGTTAGCAGCATCGGGATTGGTGGCTATGTCTTTAACAAAATAGTCTGGCAGTCCACCAGAACCAACTCTATTGACCGGACTGAGGGTAAATCCATAACCGTGAGTATAAATCAAATGTTTGTTTACCCAAGTCTTTGCTTCCGGGGGAACAGCACTGTAGTCTAACTCTCTAGCTGCGATAATCACTTGTTGCCTTTCGGTCTGCCTGGTTTCCTCTGAAGCTGCTATCTTCAAGGTATATCGGTCAATGTCAGCGTCAGGAAACTTGTAATAGAGACGGATTTGTTGCAACTGGCGATTTGTTTGTAGAAGTGGGCGCTTATCCCAAAGGCGAATATTGCGAATCGTCAGTTCATTCTGCTGGATGTCTGCGGCAGTAAGATTCCCTTGAGGGTCGAAGGTTTTAACTTCAATATTCTCTAAATTAAATGCTGCCCTGGTAAAGGCAATACTGTGTTCAATATAGGTTCGTTCTCGCGCCAATTCATTGGGTTGAACGATGAGGCATTGCACCACGGTGGGTAAGGCAATCAAAAATGAAAAATTAAATATTAAAAAGGCAATGTAAATAATTTTAAAATTAAAACTTTTTATTTTAAATTGAATTGTCTGCCAGAACAAAAGTAGCGCGATCGCTAGTGAGAATACGCTCAATCCGGTATACAGTGGCAATCGCACGCTGACATCAGTGTAACTGGCACCATAGGTAACGCCGGTGGTGGAATACAACAATTGATAGCGCCATAACCAATAACCGAGAGCAAAAGCAGCACATAGGCAACTACCGAGTCCGCACAAATGACGCATCTGGGATTTGGAAAACCCTGGAAATCTGCCCTCACTCAAACTATCTCCAGACAGCAAATATATCAGGGTGACTGCTACAAAACCATACAAAAATAGTCCGAAAACCCAAAATCCTAGTAACTCCCAAACTGGCAACTGAAATACATAAAAGCTGATATCTCGCCCAAATAAGGGATCGGTGTTGTTAAAACTGGTGGTATGGAAATACTGTAAGATTCTCGCCCAGTGACTTGACAGCACCAGTCCAAAGAATAAACTGAGGAAAAGCGCGATCGCTGTTAACAAAAACTGCGGATAAATCAACACCAGCGCCGCCGCTACCAACACCACGACAACTTGCCAGATGCTAGAAAGCGTCTTTCTACCCATCTGCCATATCAACTCAGGCTGAAACCAAACTGGCAAAAGGGGAGATACACTCGGCAAGCTAACATTAGGATGCCAATAACTAGCTGCTATTTGACCATAGTGCAGCAGCATCAACCCAATCAGCACACTAAGTACCCCTATCCCAGGCAAAAGCGATCGCAATTTCAGTGCTGACGACTGAGGACTGATTGAAAAAAAGGATTCTCCCTTATACTCTTCGGTTAAGACTCGATCCCCCCTCACCCTCGCGCTAACGCGCCGCTTCCCTAGTAAAAAGGGGGAATCAAAGCCCCCCTTTTTAAGGGGGGTTGGGGGGATCTCTTTAGGATACTTAAGAAGATGAGCCAGATATAAATTACCCAGTGAAAAGCCAGCTGTGACAATAAATGCGATCGCCCACAACCCCAGCTGAGTTCTTACCCTGAGAAGAAACGCCGGTAGATATCCGACTTCCTGAAACCAAAAAACATCTGCTACTAGGTAAGCGACTAGATCGAAGGCTAGCCACAGTCCTAGTAGCAGTACAATCCCTGGAAAAATTCGATTCATTATTCATTGTTCATTGTTCGTTGTTCGTTGTTCATAGAAGTTGCCATGAACCCTGAACGATGAACTCTGAACGATTAGCTAAATTGTTCGCCTATATCCAGGTTAAACAGAGTTTGGAGTGCCTGCATCGCTTTGCGTCTGGCTTCGATATCTTGTTGCGATCGCAGTTGTACCATCGGATCGTGCAGAATTTTGTTGACAATTCCGCGCGTTAGTGCTTCGATAACTTCTTGATGTCTTTCGGCAAATTCCGTACCCAAGCGAGACAAAGCTTTTTCTAACTCTTGAGTGCGAATCGTTTCCATTTTATCACGCAGGCAGCTGATGGTGGGAACGGTTTCGAGCGATCGCCACCAGACATCAAAGGCTTCCACCTCTTCTTCTAGCAGCCCCTGGGCTTCCATTGCCATCTTACGGCGGCTTTCGTGATTCTGAGCCACCACTGCCTTTAAGTCATCGACATTAAACGCCTGCACGTTGTCCAGCTCGTTAACATCCCCATCCACATTGCGCGGGACAGAAATATCAAAGATCATCAAACCTCGGTGCGCTTCCAGGTGAATTTCCAGTTTCGACCGATTCAACAGTGGTTCTGTAGAAGAGGTACTGGTAAACACCAAGTCCGACGTAGCGATCGCTGACATCATTTCCGACAGCGGATACAGTTGCAACTGCGCCTCTGGGAACTGATTCGCCAATTCCTGCGCCCGCTGGATAGAACGGTTCAGAACCGAGATGTGAACCGCTCCTTTTGCCAGTAAATGTTGCACTAACAGCCGGGACATTTTCCCAGCACCCAAAATCGTCACTCGACAAGCTGCCAAGTTCTGGGCTTTGATCTGGGCTAACTCTACAGCGGCTGAACTAATTGAGACAGCACCCGTACCGATACTGGTTTCCGTCCGGACTCGCTTCCCAGCAGTCAGCGCTTGCTTGAACAACCGATTCAGGATGCTACCGATGCCCTTGTATTGCTGTCCTAGTTTGTGAGTATGTTTCACTTGCGCCAGGATTTGCCCTTCGCCCAGCACCAAACTATCTAAACCTGCTGACACCCGCATCAAGTGCATGACTGCATCTTCATGCAACAAAACAAACAAGTGTTGCCGTAGTTGATGCAGGGGTAACTTGCTGTGTTCGGAAAGAAATTGGGTAACTTCCCGAACTCCCTGTTCGGTTTCATGAGCAACGATGTAAATTTCCAGGCGGTTGCAGGTGCTAAGAATCGCGACTTCTGCAATGTGGGGGTAGCTCATGAGGGCAAGAGTTGCACCTTCACACGCTGGCTCTGGAATACTTAATTTTTCCCGAATCTCAACCGGCGCTGTTTTATGGCTAAGACCTACGACTGCAATATTCATTTGCTAATTGCTAATTACTAATTGCTTATTGGGTTGAAGGTTAAAAGATTAGAAGATTGAAGGTTGAAGATTACAAGGTTGAAGATTAGAAGGTTGAAAGTTCACCCTGCAACCTACAACCTGCAACCCAATTACCCACAGACTACCTCAATTGCAGCTGCTTCGGCTCTTCAAACATATGGATAGTGTCAACAAACCGAGCCGTCTGCGACTGGCTGGAAATGACCAAGCTTTGAGTGCGTGCGCCTCCCTTGAAGAAGCGGACGCCTTCCATGAGTGTGCCGGGGGTGATGCCACAAGCTGCGAACAGAACCGTCTTGCCAGAGGCTAGTTCGTCAGCGTTGTAAACTTTGTCTGGGTCTGTGATGCCCATTCCATTAAGCCGTGCGATATTGCTCTCTCTGCTCTCCCCGATCAATCCAGTTTTCACCACATCTGGATCGTAGATCAGCTGACCTTGGAAGTGTCCACCCAGACAGCGCAGAGCGGCGGCTGAGATGACGCCTTCGGGTGCAGCACCAATTCCCATCAAAGCGTGAATATTGGTACCCGAAAAGGCGCAGGAGATGGCAGCAGAAACGTCACCATCGCTGATCAGTCGCACTCTAGCTCCCGCTTGCCGGATTTCTTGAATCAGCTCTTTGTGACGGGGGCGATCCATCACCACGACCACCAGTTCCTCAATCGAGCGACTCAGGCACTCGGAGAGAATCTTTAGGTTTTGGGTGGCGGACTTGTTAATATCAACATGACCGCGTGCCACTGGGGGCGCTGCCAGCTTTTTCATGTAAAAGTCAGGAGCGGCAAATAAACCGCCTTTCTCAGCAATTGCCAGAACTGCCATTGAACCATTTTGACCGTAGGCAACGAGGTTGGTGCCTTCGCAGGGGTCAACGGCAATATCAATCTCTATCAATTCATCTGGGTTGCAGTAATTTTTGGCATCTTCGCGGGTACAGATACCAACTTCTTCTCCGATATACAACATGGGGGCATCATCCCGTTCGCCTTCGCCGATGACGATCCGACCCCGCATATAAATTTTGTTCATCCGCTCCCGCATGGCTTCCACAGCGACTTGGTCAGCTATGTTTTTTTCGCCTTTGCCCATCCACCGGGAGGATGCGATCGCAGCTTGCTCAACTACCTCTATAATTTCTAATCCCAGCGTATTTTCCACAAAAACTATCCTCTCAACTGCTTGATTTAGCGTCGTTTCATCTGGCGATTCCAGTTAGAAGTCTATCAGAGGGGGGATACCCAAAGCTGGAGATTAACGGCTTGGTTTATGTTAACTTTTGTAATTAGTCATGGGTCAGGAGTCATTAGTTGGTGAATAACTAATGACTCCTGACTTTCTTTAGGGCAATTCAACCGAGGTAGGTTTCGCAATGTGAGGCAGACCCCAACCGAGTTTTTCTCGCAAAATTCGGAAAAACTCAGGGGATTGCAAGCGGATGAATCGAGCCGAAAAGGGCGATCGCTCCAGATACACCCGATCTTCTGGCAATACATAGCACCCAGCATTCCCATCCACCACCATCACCAGCCGAGTAGGATTCGCTGGGAAAATCGTCACGGGTTCGCTATCTGCAAACACCAACGCCCTAGACGCCAGTGAATGAGGACAAATCGGTACCAACTGTAATGTCGGCACCCCAGGCGTCACCACCGGCCCCCCAGCACTCAGTGAGTAAGCCGTCGAGCCAGTCGGAGTCGAGATAATCACCCCATCTGCGGCAATATCCATCAGCGCGTGACGCCCAATCAGCACCTCAAAATGGCACATACTGGTGAGCGGTTCCCGATGAATCACCATTTCATTCAGGCACAGCGCTTCCCACAGCCGGGTATTATCTCGAAATAGCTGCACCGATAGCATCGCTCGCTCTTCAACTTCATACTCCCCAGCCATTAGTATTTCCAGCGCTTGCGGCAGCTGGTTCACATAAGCTTCAGTTAGAAAACCCATGTGCCCGGTATTCACCGCCAGCAAGGGAATCCCACAAGGTGCCACTTGGCGAAATGCCGCCAGAACCGTGCCATCTCCCCCCAGCACCACCGCAAAGCTCATCTCTTCATCAAATCCAGGGGGAGCCAGGGAATCAATTGGGGTATGACACACCGGACGATCGGGGCGAGAATATCCCAAAATCCCACCGGAACCCGTTGTCATGCAAACTTCCCAACCAGCGGCTGTTAGCTTGTCATTTAACTCTGTGGCAACGCGACAAGCTACAGGTTTGGTGTCATTGTATATAATCCCTGCTTTGGGCACGCTTCGAGTCCGGTAGTAGTTCATTCTTAATTGTTAGCGATCAATGGTTGGTTTTTAGGTATGTAACCTATTAAAAACCAACAACTAACAACTCACTTTTCTTTAAGGCTGTAATCAGTTCAAGATGTAAATGGCATCTTTTTTTTGCTCTGCTTTTTATTTTTTGATTTTTCGTAATCAATTTCCTTAAGTTTTTTCAAGATGCGACTGAAGTAGTCTTGCAGGTATGCCTCCAAAGTCGTGATTTGGGCTTGGTCTATCCCGAAGACTTGATAAACCTCATCCATCGGCGCATTCAGGGGTTTGCCTGTCGCTACCACTTCTGCAAAAGCCAACCGATCTGCTAGATTCCAGCCCCACTCAAAAAAGCGAGCGATCCGTCGCACTGTCCGCAGTAAACCCAAAGGCATCCGCGTTACCTTAGATTCCCGCCCGGAAAGACGTTCGCACAGGCGGATGATTTCATAGGCACCCCAAGCACGAGAACCCACAACCGGAAAGGTTTTGTTGGCGGTTTCCGGAACCTTAAGCGCTTTTAGTGCAAACTTAGCAATATCCTGAGTGTCCATGTAAGCCACCGGAGAGGTGTCACCTGTCACCCACACAGCTTGCCCATCTAAAATCGGCACTGCATACTGACCGATCAGCCCTTGCATAAAGCCGCAAGGTCGCAGAATGGTGTAATTCAACCCCGATTCTGCCAAGAAAAGTTCCGTACACCGCTTGATTTCCATCAGCGGGACTTCGGGGTACTTTTCAGCATCCAAAATGGAGAAGAAGATAAAACGCTCAACTTTGGCAGCGGCGGCGGCTTGAATCAGCGCTACTTTGCCATCCCAGTCTACCTGTTTGATACTGGTGGAGTCTGTGGGTCGTGAAGTTGCCGCATCAATCACTGCTGTGACACCTTCAAAGGCTGCTTTTAGGCTTTCGGGATTGGTGAGATCGCCGGGTACTAGCTGGGCACCCCATTCTTTTAAGAATGCCGCCTTTTTCGCACTCCGTACCATACAGCGAACTTGATAGCCCTCTTCTATTGCCCGACGAGCCACCTGTCTGCCCAGGGTGCCGGTGGCACCGACAATTAATAAAGTCATCTAGTAATTAGTAAGGAATCTTAAACTTTCTATAAGATGTTATCAGAAATCTCAGATTTAACGCAAAGAAAGTTTACAAAATTAATAAAGATAGCGATCGCTCACTTCCGACACCACTAGCTAATCGGGTCAGGATGCCCCAAATACTGAATCGCTAGATGATAAGGCAACCGGCAAGGGACAGGGAGTGCGATTTTTGATGGAACACCACTCGCGCCGCCTGTCCTTGCTTTCAGGGGTTGTCCTTAGAGGGACTCGTTTTCGCCCCCTTGGATTTTGAGTAACAAAAAGCCCAAGCCCAGACCCACTAAAATCAGGGTAAAGGACAATATAGCTGCATTAAAAATCTCACCGCTCATCGGTTGTAGGCTCCTTGGGAATCAATTAAAAAGTTTAGAGTATTTTAAGCTGAAAGCTGTGAAAACTTTCTTTACACAAACACCTGTCAATCTCACGCAACGGCAAGACCGTCCTCGGTTAGCTGTAACACTGGGAGATCCGGCGGGGATTGGGCCAGAAGTAGTGCTGAAGGCGTTGGCAGATCCGACGGTTATCCAAAATTGCCAGATTACAGTAGTTGGCAGTCGGGCACTGTTACAAGAAACTTATCATCGATTGACCGGACGACTAAAGTCGCGGCTACACGAACAAAGCCTGCCTCCGCAGGCTTTAGAAGCGGGTGGGGAGGCATCTGAGTTGGTGTCAGCACCGCTGGCAAACCCGGCACAGTTATCAATTCTTGATGTCCCGCTGGACGGGGAAATAGAGCGGCAAATTAATATTGGGACTGGGAATGCTGCTAGTGGCGCGGCAAGTTTTGCTTATATGGAAACTGCGATCGCTCACACTCTTTCGGGTGAGTTCCACGGCATTGTGACTGGCCCGATTGCGAAATCTGCTTGGAAAGCCGCTGGATATGATTTTCCCGGTCAAACAGAACTATTAGCCAAGCGTTCCGGCGTCCAGCAATTTGGGATGTTATTTGTGGCGCGATCGCCTCATACCGGCTGGACACTCCGCACTTTACTTGCTACCACCCATATTCCCCTCCGTCAAGTTGCTGAGGTGCTGACACCGCAGCTGCTGACGAATAAACTTGATTTGCTGGTGGAATGCTTAAAGGCAGATTTTGGGATAGAAAAGGCGAAGATAGCGATCGCGGGTTTAAATCCCCACAGCGGCGAACAAGGGCAACTGGGACGAGAAGAAATAGACTGGTTAATCCCTTGGCTAGAGCAGGAGCGACGGCGACCTCATCTGCAACTGGATGGCCCGATTCCCCCAGATACGATGTGGGTAAAGCCCGGTCAAGCCTGGTTCGGTTCCAATGGCATCTCCCAAGCTCACGATGCTTACCTGGCACTCTATCATGACCAAGGCTTAATCCCCGTTAAACTGATGGCATTTGACCGAGCTGTGAATACTTCTATCGGTCTTCCCTTCATCCGCACCTCCCCCGATCACGGGACTGCTTTTGATATCGCTAGTCAGGGAATTGCCGATGCTACCAGTATGAAAGCAGCGATTCAACTTGGGGCTGAATTAGCAGATCGGAGGATAGCAGCGAACTCCATGTAGCTCTAGCTAGCTAATCAGGTATCGTCAACCAGGTCAAATAGAAAAGAGATCGTTCATGTTTGCATATTTTATTTTTACCGCGATCGCTCAAAGCATCCACTTGAGCGCTCCAAACCTTCCTGCATCTATATCTGAGAACGATCGAGCCAAGTCCGAGCGAATAGCAGCCTCAACAGTACCAACGAACTCCGCCTTCGCAAACTCAAGGTATTTAAAAACCGCACAGAGGGGTTTTGCCGTTTTGCGTGTTGCTTATGTAGCCGCGAATTCTATTCACCAGGGATATTCTCCAGCGTGGGATGCTAGAAACGGTATCTCCTCACAGACACTATTTGTTAAAAGCGATCGCAATCAAAAATTATTTCCTCTTGGTTTTAAAGTTGTTAGAAGTGCGCCAGGAGTTACGCTTTATAACCAAAACTCTGATTATGTGCAAGTTGTTGATTTGAGCCAAGGCGCGTCTGTAAAGTTTCTTTATGGTGAGATTACCAATCTGGGTAAGAGACAAGGCGCTTATGGCGGAAACGATCCTAAGTTGAGACGCCAAACGCTTACACAAGCCTGGGATCATTTCTATTCTTTAAATAAAAAGGCTTTTTCTATCACTAATGGTCAGTTTTTCAGAAATGATACTAACTCCGCCACCATCACTAACTTAGCCTTTCCAGTTAAAGCCAATGGAACCATCATTAGTAACGGCTATGCGGGAGAAAGTGAATTTGCTAGCCAAAAGCTGATGCTTGAAGTTTGGAAGACTCGTGCAAAAATTAGCGCTTTTAAGGGCAAAAATCCTCTTTACTCTTCTTCAGCTCCTAATATCATTGTTGGCTTGAGCGAAAATGCAAATAAATCTATTAATAAAAATCTTGGTAGAACTTTTATGGGAGTTAGAGATGGCGACTCTAACGGTATTTATGAAACAGTTTTAATTTTTAATTCAAGTGATTCGACTCAGTTTCATGCAGCGGAGACACTAAAAAAGTTTGGTGCAGATAAAGTAGTCATGCTCGATGGTGGCGGATCTTCACAGTTGCTGGCTCAGGGTAAAAATTATATTAAATCTACAAGAACCATTCCCCAAACCATCGGTGTGGTAAGCGCTCCGCGAGCTAAGAGTAGGTAGAAATAAGGAGGCGATCGCGTCTCTATATCGATGGTAAAAAAGTACGATCGCTCTTATGGTTTTCTTTATTTATTTACTTTTATTTTACAAATTCATCACCGCCGTTATTTCTCAGTTTCGAGTGAAGTTATTCCTCTGCCAATTCCACATCTAGCTCCCCTGGCGCGAACCGGGGAGTTGTGAATTAAGCATCTCTCGCTTCGCTTAGGTTTGGTCGGTGTGAGTTGGGATTACTCGCTTCGCTGATAGACAACCGGCTCGCGCCGGAAGTGTCTGAGTTGGTATTACTCGCTTTCCCAATAGTTGGTGAGTGTGCGCTTCGCGTTGAGAGGGGGGTGAAGCTTCATTCACTATACTCATTTACCCCAATCCTTTCAATACGGCTCGCGCCGCAAAAGTACGAAATTTATCACTCTTTTAACCTCCTGGTTTCTTACTAGGAGGTTTTTTTCTGGCTTTTTACAGCTTTTATTCCCAAACTAATTTCCTTGAAGCTATTGCTATCAAGGGGAATTCTTGTCAACTTTATTCTTAGGCAAAACTCATGGCATTCTCCCAAAACGAACTTTTCAATCGTCAAGTGGTTTTAGATTTGGTTCGAGTTCTCAATCCAACTTATTCAGTAAAATTTACGGCTTATAAGTATGCCAGATGGGATGCCACTATCTTTAAACCATCAGGTCAAATTGCCTATTATATTGAATCAAAGGTGAGATCCTATTCATCTACTCGTTTTGATTCAGCAATTGTAGGTGATGCAAAAGCACAACTGCGTGAACAATCTAAACAAGCTCCAGTCTATGTTGTCAGTTGGTATCAAAGAAATAATTTGGTTTATCTCTACCCCTTTGCACGCAATGGAATTCTCCACCCATCGCATTCATCAGTCATAAAATCTGGCAAAAATCTCCTCCTACTCCCTTTCCCTTCTAGCTACTGCTACGCTTATTGTAATCGTACTCTCACATTACTCTCAAGACCTGTTTCTACCTTTCAAACGTCTTGAAGTCCTTATATCCTCTCTTTAATTCTCTCGTTGGCTAATCTCCGTTAACCCTCTATACTTTCTAGAAACCATTCCCGATTTGCTACCAAGTCTGACTCCTTCACCTGATACTTGAGGATTTCGGGGATTAGCAATGTGGGGTCGTGATGCTTAGCGATCGCTCTGACATCGATAACTGGCTTATAATTTATCCGCAAGCACTGCTGCCAAAGTTCTACCCACTTAGCTTGCGAAAGATAGCCATGACTGAAGTATGAAGGCTGTACCAGAGCCAAAATATGTAAATGTGGGTGAGCAGATACCCAATCCCGACCTATAGTAACCTCTACAGACTTTATCCAACCTTTTGCAGGCCATGCCTTTAACTCAGTTAATCGCTTAAAAGCTTTGTTCATCCCATCCAAGTTTGTCCGCAAATCCTCAATGTGACAGTTTTTTACAGTCAGAGTAATAAAAAGCCAGCGGTATTTGGGGTAATCAGCGACAACTTTCGGGAGAATTTTATAAGCTTTCGCCTTCCACATGAGACTTCGCCGCCACTGACAAACCGGACAATGACGAACGCGACAAAATCGGGTATTTGATAGCTTAAAGTTGAGCGAACCTTCGGATGCTGGCACTAATCGAAACTCCAGCCACTCGGAACAGGTACTAACCCGATGAGCATAGCGATTGAAACCACCATTTCCAGCGCCAGCGTAGTGCTTAGAAACTATATCCGCATTTGCTCGGTGCTTTTCCCAAGTGTTGCCTTTTGGGGAGATATCAGATAATCCTAATGCATCTGTACTTGGTTCACACTTGTCTTGAGGTGAGACACTAAAAGGAATCAAGCTTCCGTTTGCGGCTTTATCAGACATGAACCCCCCTGCTATGTTTGATTTACTGCGATCAACTCAAACTATCAGGGGGTTCTACATTCATCCATCCGTTGAAATACGTAAATCAATCCGCTGAATTACTTTTCTCCTGTATGGGATAACACCGTTGCTGGTACAGTTAAAAAAATTTTTCTAAGTTGATAATGCGCGATCGCTTAACCATCTAGCACCAATAAAAAAGCGCGATCGCATCTACCTATAACTCACTATTTAACTGTAAATAAACCCTATTAAATGTCAAAATACATTTTTTTAAAACTTCGTGTTGCTAAAAACCGTATTGATTAAAATGGATGGTGTCTCAAGTCGTGGCAATAGATATCTATAGCAATTCTATCTCAGTTGTGAGCCAGCAGTTCAGATTCCCGACTTCTTAGAGAAGTCGGGAATCTCGCCTTTAGAAGTGTTATAGACAGTACGGCTCAATAACCTTGTCTATCCGCTCCTAAATAAATTTTGCTTAAACCTTTGCAAATTAGGTAAACCAAGTAGATGGAGAAAAACTCTGTTCAGATGAGTTAGAAAGTTGATGTTTAATCCAATCTCTCTTCTTTTGGATAACCTCGAAAATTCCTTGGCGAATTACTGTTTCTATGTGCAGCTTTCTTTCTCCAGAGCAGTAACGACGATTGCATTGCTCTGAAATTTTTTGACCATCCTCAATCACAGCGTATACGTTAGGAACTCGACTCAAGGTATAGGTCATTAATTCTTTATATAATCTAGAATTTAAAAAAGTTCCTTACTCAAAATACTCTTGTTCATTATCTAAAATTTTAGCAATTTCATCGGCAACCCATAACATTGTTAAATTGATGGTTCGATCAGCCATTTCAACCTCACTTTTTCTCAAATTAACATTCTGGTTTTGTCTAATTAATTTTATAACTTATGGCTATTGCTAAAAGTTAAGTTTATTCAGTTTGTTACTTTTAAAATATCAAAGTTTTGTCCAAAACTGCTGATTTTAAAACTAAATATACCCACTCGCATTTTCTAAAAGGTTTCTAAGTAAAGAGGCAGATAAAATTCAGTTGCTTTTGAAGAGACCAAAATAGTACCTATAAGCTGGATAATAGGTAATAAATTCCCCTAAACATAAAATTTAAGAGTTTCTTGATTAGAGGGTTTTGTTAACATCGGCTGTTTTGTAAGTTCAAGGCATGAGTATTAACATGAAACTCACCTTAAATTGGATTAATATCAATTTTATCAAGTCCAGAGAGAGCATACTGGATTAATCGCTTCTAGCCTATGCCGACTAACCCAGCCTGCATTAAAAGGAGGTCGTCAGATTGGGAAACAGACTCTAGCCTGTTTTGAATTTAAGATTACGTTTCAAATGTAAAAAACTAGGGAATAAATCGGGAAGAAATCGGGAAAAAAAGGTAAAGTTATGTCAAGAAAATTTTGCTAGTGATGTTCAACAAAGCATCAGGTTACGATAGCTGTTTAAGGCGATACCCGATACTGTGAACTGTCTCAATAAAATCGGGAGGCGCTCCTGTTGCCCTGAGTTTCTGCCGAAGGCTTTTAATATGGGCTTTGACAGTCTCCTCCTCTGGGGGTTCCTCAAGAGACCATACGTGTTCGATGATACTACTGCGGCTGAGTACGCGCCGACCATTGCGAAGGAACAGCTCCAATAAAGAATACTCCTTGCGGGTTAAGTGCAAGGATTGCTCAGCATAGCTAACTTCATAGGTACTAGGGTTAAAGCGCAAGCTGCCCCACTCTAGCACCGGAGATGCGGAGGAACTCCCTCGACGCAACAAAGCCCGTATCCGGGCTAATAACTCTGGCAAATCGATCGGTTTAACGACATAATCATCCGCTCCAGCATCTAAGCCGGTGACTTTATCCGCGCTGGTGTCGCGGGCGGTAATCATCAAGATTGGCTGGTTGTAGTCATGAGAGCGCAATCGACGGCAAAGGCTTATGCCATCTAGCTTAGGAAGCATTACATCCAACAAAATCAAGTCATACGTAAGGATTTGGACTTGCTCCCAAGCAGTTTCTCCATCTGTAACCACATCAACCACATAAATTTGGTCAGTAAGAGCTTCTACTAAAGCTTCCGCAAGATGCAAATCATCTTCTATGAGAAGGATTCTCATTGCATAAATTTTTTTTAATTATATAGTGAATGGAAACAAAGACGACCCAAAAAGTCTTTTGCTGACAAACCTGCCTTATAAATACAATATCATTTATTGTTGGAAAAATTAGCTCGACATAAACAGTCGTTTCAGCAGAAAGTACCTGTTATGAAAGGGTCTACTAAAAAAACAATTACGATCGGCGGTTTAGGGTTGGCATTGTTGCTACTCGTTGCACCGAGTACAGCTTCATATTGGAGCATGACTCGACTGATTGAAAGCTATGAATGGGTACAGCAGACTGACGAAGTTGTGCAGAACCTTGAAGAAATTTTTTCCCCGCTGAAGGATATTCAAGCAAAGGAACGCAACTACATCCTAACGGGCAACGAAAATTGGCTGAACGTCGAGCTTGCTGCTAGTCAGGAAATTGGCTCAAAAATCCCAAAGCTCCGAAAGTTGAGTGTTGATAATTCCCAGCAACAAACTAAGCTAAATGTGCTTGAATCCTTAGTGGCGAAAAAACTCGCTGTATTCAAAAAGTTGATTTCCCTGCGGCAGAACAATGGCAACGATCCGGCGTTACAGATTGCCCTATTCGAGCAGGAGCAAAAGCGTCAGGGTGAGCGCCAGTTAATCCAGCAGATGCAGAACGACGAGCAAGAGTTTTTACAGCAGCGATCGCTAGCAGTATCAACCAACGCCCATAATATAATCTTGATGCATTATATGGGCACTGGCTCGATATTTTTGCTTTTATGCTGGGTCTACTTCCTTCTTTATAGCGAAAATACGAAGCGCAAACGCGCAGAGGAGGCGCTACGAAAGGTTAATGAGGAACTAGAAATCAGAGTTCAGGAACGAACCGCAGAGATAGCTAGTACCAATGAATTACTGCTGGCTGAAATTATCGAGCGCCAGCGAGCCGAAGAGGCGTTACATCTGACCCAATTTTGTGTCGATGGGGCGGTATATGCGATCGCTTGGATCGATCTACAGGCGCGGTTTGTATATGTAAACGACGCCCTTTGCCATTCAGTCGGTTATTCACGGGAAGAATTACTCTCAATGAGCCTACCTGACGTAAATCCGGACATTGCCCCAGCAGTCTGTCCAGATATTTGGCAAGCGATCAAGCAACGCGGTTCTCTCTCTCTGGAGTCTCATCATCGTCGCAAAGATGGCAGGATATTCCCTGTGGAGATAACAGGCAATTACTTGCAGTTTAAGGGCAAAGAGTACGCTAGTTTTTTTGCTCGCGATATTAGCGATCGCCAACAAGCAGAATTAGCTCTCCGAGAGAGCGAACAACGGTTACAGGCAATTCTAGATAACTCCCCGGCAGCTATCTACCTTAAAGACACTTCTAGCCGATACATTTTGGTCAATCGCCAGTTTGAAAATTTATTGCACGTCACCAGAGAGCAAGTTCTCGGTAAGAACGATTACGATATATTTCCGCAGGAAATCGCAGATAGGTTGGTATCGAATGACAAAATAGTGCTTGAATCTGGAAGTTCCTTTGAGTTTGAAGAACTCATTCCTTGCCGCGACGGCATCCGCACTTACTTATCGCTGAAGTTTCTCATTTATAACTCCCAAGGGATTCCCTACGCAATTTGCGGCATCTCCACCAATATTAGCGATCGCAAAGCTGCTGAAGAAGCACTGAGAATTAGTGAGGAACGCTTTCGGATTGCGCTCAAAAATTCACCTATGGTTGTCTTCAATCAAGACACCGATTTACGCTACACCTGGGTACATCATCCCACTTCAAGGCTCGTTGAGGAAATTTTAGTCGGGAAATTAGAATCAGAAGCCCTTTCGCCTGAAGATGCCCAACGGCTGGCAGCGATTAAGCGCCGAGTGTTGACAACCGGAATCGGAACGCGCAAACAGACATTTATTACAGTTAACGGAGAAATTCGCCACTACGATTTGACCGTAGAGCCGTTGCGTAATCCCACGGGGGAAGTTGTTGGCATTACCGGCTCAGCGATGGATATTACCGACATCCGTTCCAGGGAAGAACAACTGCGAGCAATCTTCGAGAGCGCACTCGAAGTGATATTAATTACAGATGACGAGGGCACATATGTAGAAGGGAATCCAGCCGCCTGTCAACTGTTGGGACTGCAACTTTCAGAACTTCTGGGAAAGCGGATTGCAGACTTTATGGAGCCTAGTTTTGATTTTAAACAGGCATGGCACAACTTCCAAAAACAAGGGCAGGCAACTGGAGAATTGCGTCTCCTGCATCCGGATGGAACCGTGCGAGAAGTTGAGTATGCGGCTAAAGCCAATTTTCTTCCTGGGCGACATCTATCGGTGCTACGCGACATCACCGTGCGTAAGCAAGCGGAGGCAGCGCTGCGGGAGAGCGAGGCTCGCTTCCGCATGATGGCTGATAGCGCCCCCGTCATGATCTGGATGTCCGATCATGACGCACTTTGTACGTTTTTCAACCAGACTTGGCTAAACTTTACCGGACGGACTCTAGAGCAAGAAATCGGTAATGGTTGGTTGGAAGGCGTGCATCCTGAAGATACTCAGCATTGTTTAGATACCTACTTATCGGCTTTCAATGCCCGAATGTCCTTTTGTATAGAATATCGGTTGAGACAGGCTGATGGCGAATACGGTTGGGTTTTAGATAAAGGAGTTCCCCGGTTTACAACAGAAGAAGATTTTGCTGGTTATATCGGCACCTGCCTCGACATCACTGAGCGCAAAGCTAACGAGGAAGCCCTGAGAGAAAGCCAACGTTTCATCCAGAAGATTGCCGATACAACTCCCAATTGGCTCTACATTTATGACCTGATTCAAGATTGTAACGTTTATGCCAATCGCCGAACGGAAGATTTTTTTCAATGCACCCAGGCAGAAATCCAAGCATTAGGTTCGCGGATTTTATCAGATTTTTTACACCCAGAAGATTTTTCTAAACTTGATGAATTCTACAAAGAATTTGCCGCCACTAAAGAGGGTCAAGTAGTCGAAAAAGAATACTGCATGAAAAACGTCAGGGGTGAATGGCGTTGGTTTCATATCTGTGAAGTTGTTTTTACGAGAACCGCTGACGGCAGACCCGAACAGATCCTGGGTACAGGGGTAGACATCACCGATCTTAAGAAGGCTGAAGAAATGCGTCTGGCGCTAGAAAGAGAAAAAGAACTGAGTCAACTTCAGCAGCGCTTCTTTTCGATGGTTTCTCATGAATTTCGCACTCCAATTAGCACTATCTTACTCTCTGCCCAATCCCTAGAACATTCCTTCCAGCGATGGTCAAAAGAAAAAGTGGTGAAGAATATTGTTCGCATTCAAGCTAGTGCTAAACACATGGTTCAGCTATTAGAAGATATTCTGATAATTAATAGAGCGGAAGCCGGGAAACTAGAATTCCACCCTTCGTCTATTGATCTCAAAAAAATCTGCTACTACTTAACGGAAGAAATGCGGTTAATTGCTGGCAGTAAAAATTCAATAATCTTTGTTAGCCAAGGGGATAGTTCAGAATCAGCAATAGATGAAAAACTTCTGCGCTCAATTGTTAACAATTTACTCTCCAATGCGATTAGATACTCACCCCAAGGCAGTCAGATTCATTTTTCCCTCGTTTGCGATCGCCAAGTGGCAATCCTCGAAATTACCGATCGAGGTATTGGCATTCCGCCAAAAGACCAACCCCATCTATTTGAGCCGTTTTATCGAGGGGAAAATGTTGGCAATATCGCTGGTTCGGGATTAGGGCTAACCGTGACTAAAAAGTGTGTGAATTTACACGGGGGCACAATTACGGTGAAGAGTCAAGTCGGGGTGGGAACCACCTCCACTGTGAGATTGCCTTTAAAGGGCGCTGTAGGGATGGGGAGTCTCGATCTCGGCTAGAGCAGTTATACCATTCTGAGGGTAGACGGCTTCGAGCGCACCCACCTAGTAAAGTAAGAAAAGTAGCTCAATTGACTAAGATTGGCATTTAATAGCAAGATAAGTCATGACTTCTTGGCGCGATCGCTTCAATCAAATCAGTGGCAAAAGCCGCTTTGTAGTCTGTCGTTTGTTTATCCATCTAGCAGGTGCAGAGGTTGCGCCTCTGTTGGGAGTTCTGAATCGTGCTGCTAGAGAAGCAGTCGAAGCTGACGGGGATCTGCAAATTTTGGGCGAAGGACTGGTTGAAATTTGCCAAAACCTCTTACAGTACGATACTTACTGGCAATCCGCAGCAAATGAAGGCGACGTTTTCTGGGATGAAGGTGAAGCTGGAGACTACGTGAATGAATTGTTCACAGACTCTGCTGAACGCTATTTGAGCGAACCAGACTTCAGTCAATCCTCTCATGGAAAAGATGAACCCTTATCATTGCCGGTCACTCGCAACTTGATTGTGATGATTACGGTGGCTTACGAGGGAGAAGTTCCCGTACTCGAAAGCGATCTCGCCAATCTTAGTGCGCTCAAAGAAGGTCTAAAAACCTTGATTAATCTGCACTATCAGGAAAAACTGCGAGCAATACAAGTTCACTTTTCTCCAGCGCAGTTGGGTGATGAACTGACAAACGATCAATTGTTGCTGAATTTTCCAGAACTGATTCCCCTTTAATGGCTAATATCTTCCTCATCAAAACTATTAATCAATTTATGTTACGTAGATTGACCATTCTTTTCATGTCCCTGACGTTGTGTTTGACCACCGTAGCTTGTGGTGGCCCTACAACGACAACCCAAGCCCCATCTCAGAATCGAGACTTCAACACAACGACCGCTCAAACTCGGCTGCCTGAAGGACAATATCCAGTGCAACAGGCAACCTACAATGATGCCAATGGGGAATACACAGTCATGTTGCTCAATACCCCTCCGGGCACACCGGCTGTTTATCGCAGTACAGATTTGCAAATGGCGCGTCTGACAGACGAAGAAATTAAGTCGGGTCAGAAGGGTTATCTGAAAACAGCTAACGGTCAGGCATCTCTACACATTCCAGAAGACTTCAAAATAGAATACGTTCACAACGTCACTGAAACTCGATCCGACCCTCAAACAGGTCAACCCCAAACGGTTGTAGTGCGTCAGCAATCAAGCTTCTGGACGCCTTTTGCAGGAGCATTGGCGGGTCAAGCGATAGGCAGCTTGTTGTTTTCGCCGCGTTACTATGTGCCGCCAGTGTATCAACCAGGCGGAATTTTGAGAGGTTACGGCGGATATGGCAACACTTATGGTCAAGCGGTTCAGCAATACCAAACCCGCTACCAAGCGCCGCCACCTGCTGTTACAAATCGTCAAACCTTGCGGACGACCGGGCGCTTAAGATCGCCTTCATCCAGTCAACCGACCACCATTCGTCGAGTGCCGCAAAACGGAAACCGTTCTACTGGGTCGGGTTATGGTTCCAGCACGCTGCGTCGGTCTGACCGATCGACTCCCAGCCGCGCTAATCGAAGTCCCAGTTTTGGCAGCGGAGGGCGATCGCGTCCCAGTCGCAGTCGGGGAGCTTTTGGTTCTGGTGGCAGACGCCGCTAATTAGCGGGAGGATGGGCATCCCGAAACCTCTCCCCGCTTTTCCGGGAGGGGGACTCAGCCGCAGGGTCTGACCGTTCATCTCATGTTCGGTCAGACCCTGCGGTTGTGGGATGAAGTTAAGCCAAACAAAAAACGCCCAACAAAAACTTGAGGGCGTCGATCATCAGGGTGCATCTACTAAATATTAGTTTAACTCACTGAGGGGTCTGACCCCTCACCTCAAAAAAAGATTGTTATAAAACTTCACAATAGCTTTTTCAGTTTATTAACGCTACATCTGTGATTCCTCTTTGCCACCAGAAGGCGCGTCTAGCAGCTTCTGAGAATCGATCTGCACTCCGCGCATACCCTGAGCGATCGCTAGCCCCAAAAACAAAAAACGCCCAACAAAAACTTGAGGGCGTCGATCATCAGGGTGCATCTACTAAATTCAATATACCCCAGTGAGGGGTTAGACCCCCCACCCCTAAGAGAGATTGTTATAAAACTTTACATTTCCTGGGAAGTGCAGAGGGCGATATACCTCAATACGGTTCATTTAGAGCTAAAAATCCAAAATCTGCGTAGTAGCGCGTCTAGCCTAAATTACTGGCTTGTGTATTGATGAAAGCAATAGCAACCAACACTTTTTAACTTTGCTTCCCCAACATTTTAGAGTAGACGCGCTAGTAGGTTGGGTTGAGGAACGAAACCCAACAAATGCTTATGCGTGTTGGGTTTCGTTCCTCAACCCAACCTACAACTATTTGGGAGTGAACCGTATTGGATCTTACCCACCAGGAGGGTTGAAGGATGCTTGCAGTCAATCCAGACAAAGCGATGCGCGTGAAACCTAGCTACAGCCTAGAGTAAAGAGATGCCTGAGAGACACACCAAGCGATCGCACCAGTGCTGGGGAACGCGATCTCAAAGGGAGCCGACACAACCGAGATTAGGATAGTCTTTCAGGCTTTCTAACTGCACCGCCTTCATCCAATCGGTGAATGCCTTCCTATCCCTGTCATTTAGTTAGTTGAATTTTTCCAGCGTCGCTGTTATCCAAAGGGAATTCGCCCAAAATAGTATCAGCAGTTTCGGTCGTAGCAATGCTATATTTGATAGCCGTTATCGTTCTTATTTAAATTTGTTTCTACAAATTGGCGACTACCTAGGGCGTAAATTCTAAATCCGATCTATACTAATCCCTCAGGTGATTCCCTGTATTTTTGCTAATAAAAGTTTACCCATTAGGGTGATGTGGAAAGGAGGTGAGGAGGGAAACATGGTAATAGCTTGATGTAGTGACCCTAAACCAGGCAACTTGACAACCAAGTAGCCTACATATTCGATTTCAAGAGGTTTTGGATATGTCCTTGCTGTTTCTAATCCCTTTAGCAATCTCGATAGCATCGGCCTTCGTCATCTTTGAGAATTCTCACGATGAAGTTGCCTTGCTTGCTGCATCAGCAGCATCTGTCAGCTTGATTCTATGTTTGCTCTTTTTACCTTGGCAAGTCCAGCTTTTGCTGTTGATGTTTGTCTTAACGAGTACTAGACGGGTTTCTGTGCCAAATCAGAGCAAATTTAGGTAAAAAGACCATAAATTTATGCCGCGTCTTCCTGTACAGCGAACTCCAATCCAGTCTCAGTCTAGGTTGTTAGGGCTGGATTTGGTGACGCTGAAACTTAACCTCTAGCTGGAAACATCTGATGAACTGCTGGCATTTAGAACAGCAGCTATCGTTTACAAGTTTTTCAGATGAAATAATCGACTCTCAATGAGTTTACTGCTTTGGTAGGTATATCGCTGTTTGCCCTGCCAACCCAGAGGTTAAAAGACGCGATCGCTGGAACCTCTACACCCAGAGCCGAAACTGCCCTTTCTTAAACACAATCTTTACCGATGCGACCTTGTGCTTTTCGCCTCAATATTACCCATCGAATGAAGCCGGTGTCGCCAATTGTGACTGGAGAATATTTAGAATCGCCCAGTCGGGTGAATGCACCCAAAGAATTAGTTGCAACGATGGGAATGCAAGCCTCTGTTCTTTCCCAGCCGATTTTAGAAACAGAAGCGATCGCCTCTAGTTGAACTCATTTCAAGAGGTGTTCAAGATGAACGCAATTCCAACTTCTTTGCAGACCGAGACACCCGCCACAACCCACGACATTCTTGATGTACAGCAAACACACTGCTGCATTGTCGGTGGAGGACCTGCGGGGGCTGTCCTAGCGCTTCTCCTAGCCCGTCAAGGCATCCCAGTGATGTTGCTGGAGGTACACAAGGATTTTGACCGCGATTTTCGGGGAGACACCATTCATCCATCGGTGATGGAAATCATGGATCAAATCGGTTTGGCCGATCGCTTGTTGCAGATGCGTCACACAAAGGTTCCCAACCTTACCCTGATGACGACCGAGGGGCCGCTTCGATTTGTTGACTTCAGTCATTTGAAGACGAAGTACCCCTATATCACCATGCTCCCCCAGGTGCATTTCCTGCAATTCATCACAGAAGAGGCGAAACATTATCCAAATTTTCAGATGGTGATGGGGGCGAACGTGCAGGAGTTGATTGAGGAAAACGGGGTCATCCAGGGTGTACGCTACCGGGGACACGGCGGCTGGCATGAAGTGCGAAGTCAACTGACTGTCGGTGCAGACGGACGCTTCTCTCGCATTCGGCAATTAGTCGGGATGGAGCCGATCAAGACTTCGCCGCCAATGGATGTGCTTTGGTTTCGCTTACCTCGCCAAGCCGACGATCCCGAAGATACAATGGGGCGCGTTGCTGGCGGTCGCCTTTTGGTTCTGCTCAACCGCTTTGATTATTGGCAGGTTGGCTATGTAATTCCCAAGGGTAGCTATCAACAGCTGCGGGAAGCAGGTTTAGAAACTTTGCGTCAGTCTGTTGCTGAGATAGCACCCCTGTTTGCAGACCGGATGCAAGAATTGCATGATTGGACTCAAGTGGCGCTGCTCACAGTTGAGTCAAGCCGCGTCAAGCGTTGGTATCGCCCTGGTTTGCTGCTGATTGGCGATGCGGCTCACGTCATGTCGCCAGTTGGTGGAGTTGGCATTAACTACGCGATTCAGGATGCAGTGGTCGCTGCAAATGTGCTGGGTGAGCCGCTGAAAAAAGGATTGCAAGAAAGCGACTTGGCGAAAGTACAGCGCCAACGGGAGTTACCGACGCGGATTATCCAAGCATTTCAGTCTTTGGTTCAGCAGCAGGTTATTGCGAGGGCGATTGACTCGACCCAGGCATTTAAGCCGCCATTCTTCCTTCGTTTACCCATTTTGCGCGACATTCCGGCGCGGTTAATTGCCTTTGGCGTATGGCCTGTTCGCATCAAGAAAAGCATCCTAGCAGTTGAAACCGCAGCTACACAAACGAAACCTGCTCCCGACAGGTTACAAAACCCTTAATTTTCGGTTAGTCCGCGCTTTTGGGACTGGGAATGCAATCGCCCTAGAATTCCATTCTGAGGCTTGGTGCAAGATCGGGGCTTACGCAACAGCACCACATCTGAGGGCAACCACAGAGGGATTGAACCGACAAGAACGCTATATGTATAAGCTTTGCGTAAGTCCTGAAGATGTGAGGAAACGGTATTAGCGTGCAAAGGGTGTTAGCTGGAAAGCTTGAGTTTTGCCGTTATAAGTACCGATGCCGACAATGACTCCGCGATCGCTAATGTCGGTAGCACTGGTTAAATTCCAACCCGAATTAGCCGGAATGACGCGATTGAGATCAATCATCCGATCGCCACTGTAAAGGAAGGCGCGAGGAATGCGGCTGGCATTTTCCGCTTCACCGACCACTTGCCCACGATTGTTGATACTGTTAGCGATGCTGCTTTGTCCGCCTAAAGTGCCGAGATCCATCATTTTGCCATTCCTGTAGAGGAAGGCTTGAGGTTGATGATTCGCAGTGTCTGCCACCCCAACCACCTGACCTTGGTTGTTGATAGCATTAGCGGTGCTGCTTTGTCCGCCTAAAGTACCGAGGTCAGTTTTTTGACCGCCGCTGTAGAGGAAAGCTTTGGGAATGCGATCGCGATTCTCTGCAAAACCGACTACTTGCCCGTTTTCATTGATGTCGTTCGCGTAGCTGTTCAAACCCCCGAAGGTGCCGAGGTCAATCTTCTTGCCGTTACTGTACAGGAAGGCGTGCGCCTTATCGTTGCTAGTGTCGGCAAATCCGACTATCTGACCTTTACTATTAATACTTCTGGCATCGCTGCTTTTACCGCCAAGGGTGCCGAGGTCGGTTGTTTTGCCATTTTTGTAAAAGAAGGCGTGATAATTTTCATTGGCAGTCATTACACCGACTATCTCCCCGTTCTCATTGATACTCGTAGCGGCGTTGTAGCGGCTCTTAAGACTGTTAATTTCACTCATTTTGCCATTGCTATAGATGAAGGCTTTTTGGGTACTGTCGTTAGGGTTAAAAAATCCAACCACTTGATCGTTATTATTAATTTTTTTGGCAACGCTGGCACGGCTATTGAGGGTGTCAAGATTGACGATGCTGTAGCGTTGACCTGCGGGAATTTGTGTCTGTGATGGCTGGGCATTGCCTGATGAGTGAAGGGTGACGCGGGCAGCAACAACCAATCCACCCAGTGCTGTGATAATTCCTAAAATAGCGATCGCTTTATTAGTAAAATTCATGATGACGCGATACCTGAAAAATTCAAGGGAAAGGCAAATATCGGTTGTGCCCGTTCTCCTCGACTAGCGATCGCCAGCGATAGTTGCTAATTCGATCGGAATTCCCCAAGAGGATTAGTTATTTCTACTGGTATCCCGCTGCTTGCAACGTGAACAATCGAGCATAGCGTCCCCCAGCTTTCAATAATTCCTCGTGACTTCCCTGTTCTATCACCTTTCCGGCTTCCAAAACTACAATCTTGTCAGCCATTCGCACCGTCGAGAAGCGGTGGGAAATTAGGAGAACCATCTGGTTTTTTGTAACTGTCCGAAAGCGGTCGAAAATCATCACTTCCGCCTCTGCGTCCATCGCCGCCGTTGGTTCATCCAATACCAAGATATCTGCTTTAGTTCGCATAAAAGCGCGGGAAAGGGCGATTTTTTGCCACTGACCGCCAGAAAGTTCCGTTCCTCCTCTAAACCATCGTCCTAACTGAGTCTGAAACCCGTCTGACATCGTTTCGATAAAAGGTTTCGCCATGCCTTTTTCTGAGGCAATTTCCCAGTGTTTTTCGTCTTCTAAGTAGTTGACATCCCCAACGCCCACATTCTCTCCTACCGTGAACTGGTAGCGGACGAAGTTCTGGAAAATCACGCCAATCCGTCGATGCAGCACTTCAATATCCCATTCCGGCAAATCCAAGCCATCGAGTAAGATGCGCCCAGAATCGGGTGCGTACAATCGAGTTAAAAGTTTAATTAGCGTGGTTTTTCCAGAACCGTTCTCACCGACAATCGCCAGTTTTTCTCCCGGTTTCAGGTGTAGCGAGACTCCATTTAAGGCAGGTTGAGGACTTCCTGGGTAGGTGAAGTAGACATTCTCAAAACGCACCCCATCATTCGGAAGTACACCCTTAGTTGCCATTCCCCAGGATTTGGGGATGTCTTGTTCTAAAAACTCGTAAAGGTTGGATAAATACAGGTTGTCTTCGTACATTCCCCCAATGGAAGTGAGGGCGGCGGAGAAGGTAGACTGTCCTTGCCGAAACACCATCAGGTACATTGTCATGTCGCCAAGGGAAATCCGACCCGCGATCGCTTCTAGGACAATCCAGGCGTAGGCGAGATAGAAGGCGGCGGTACTCAAACTCCCCAGCAAGTAACCCCAGAATCCTCGCCGTAACGTTAAATCCCGGTCTTCGCCGTACAGTCGAGAGAAGATGTCTTGGTAGCGTTGCAGTAACATCGGTCCCAACTGATACAATTTCACCTCTTTGGCGTAATCTTCCCGCGCAATCAGTGTTTCCAGGTAGTGTTGTTGGCGGGTTTCAGGCGATCGCCAGCGGAACAAGCGAAAAGCTTCTCCAGAAAAGCGCGTTTCGGCGATAAAAGCAGGCAAGGCGGCTACAACCAGTACCACGACTGCCCAAATGGAGAATTGCAGCAGCAAACTGCCGTAGGTGACAAGCGACAGACCACCCTGAATTAAGCTGAAAGTACGGCTGACTAGCGATAAGGGACGACTGGATGCTTCTTGTCGCGCCCGATTCATCTTGTCGTAAAACTCGGAATCTTCAAAGTGGGTGAGGTTGAGTGTGAGTGCCTTTTCTAAAATTAAGACATTCACCCGCTGACCTAACAACACTCGCAGCAAGGACTGACAAACGGATAGACCCCTTTGACTACCTGCCAGCAACAGGACAGCGATCGCTTCCAATCCTACATAACCTAACGCTGACGGGCGATCGCTTTGCAAGCCGGTTTGAGAAGCCAAAACCACCCCATCGACGATTAACTTGCTGACATAGGCAACAGCCGCTGGTAGCAAACCCGCAAATAAGGTTAAAGTGGCAAGAACGATCGTGAGGATGCGGCTAGTAGTCCAGACTAAACTAATCGCGCGATCGCTGTATCGGAAAACTGCTAGAGATTGGCGTAAGCGGTGCCCGATCAGCCTGAAGACATTAAATTTCTGGTGACGACTCATAATCTATTTATAACGTCGTCTAGGCATCGGAAGGAGCAAATGCAATCGCCCCTACAGGCGGTAAAACAACTTCTAGATCGAAGTAGCGATCGCGCAACACTCCCGTAAGCGATCGCAATCCCCATTCTTCACTGCGACGATGACCGACGGCGATAACGCGAATTCCTGTTGCTTCCACAGCAGCTGCCGCTGGTTGTCTCAACTGTCCAGTAATGTATAGATCGGCACCCCGCATTGCCGCCTCGCGGATTAGCGCATCGGTCATTGCCCCAACGACAGCCACTCGCTGGATGTCGCTTCCACTACTAGCAAGTGTTTTATCGTATCCGCCAAAGATTTCACGAACGCTATCGCAGTAACTCACAAAACTCTGTGCAGATATTTCCCCGATCGTACCAATCGGTCGTCCTTCCTTTTCACCCAACACCTCCAATGCAGACATCCCCAGCACATCGGCAAGTCGAGGATTAAAACCCAGTGTCATACGTTCGTCAAAAGCCAGATGATACGCCACCACGCCGACATCGGGTGCTAGTTGTCCCGCCTCCAGCTTCCAGGGACGATGGAAAAATAGGGCATCTAAGTGTTGAGATGTCGCCCATTCAGGCAATCCCGCCCAAGGTTCCAGCGCTAATCCAATCCGACGGATAGGGCGCAAGGAGGGCTGATAAATGCCACCTTGGTCATCACCAAAGCGATGAACGGCAAAGAATCGATCTAAAAATTGTGCAAGATCGTTTAGCGCGATCGCGTCTCCAGTCCATGCAACTGTACTCATGGGCAAAATCTAGCTTGTACAAGTGCTTCATAAAATCCTCTGCTTTCTCTTTCTTGGCGTCCTTGGCGTCCTTGGCGGTTCGTCAAAAAAAGTCTTACAAATCAAAGAGGATTGCTATATAAAGTCAAAGGTTCCACCGTCCCCCCTTAAACTGGTAGCCTATCTCACTTATGGCTCAGTTATGGCTCAGTAGAACTGGAAACCGGATGAATCGGAGAGACTTGCTGCAATTTTTGCGCTTCCAGCACTTCTAGCCTAGCCAGGGATGTAGCAGCGTCCGCTAGCTGTAAAGCCAGATTCACCCGACATACGGGATCTTTTGCTTGCCAAAGATCCCGCGACAGACAATGCACTCGATAGCGGAACATTTTAATGGAGTATGACGGGATGGCTTTAACAGTCATGGTTACAATCTCTTTTCTACAGAAGCTTGAATGCCCAGAAGTACCCGTGCTGGCTCTAGATAGACAAATATCAGTATGATTACTTTGTCGTTAGTACTGATTGTTACATCATAAGTGACTGCTGGCGGTACAACCCGTTCATGCTTCACAACTACAGTGTATTGCCCAATTGGCAGGTCATCAAAGCCCGCATCTGCATGAATCAGGTCAACTGTCTCTTGAGCGATCGCTTGCCCATCTTGCCCAAGTAAAGTAATAAAGGCAATGCCATCAATTGAAGTCAGGGCATGATTCTCCTGATTGCGAATCGTGACATAAATATCGGACATTTACTCAGCCTTTTGTTCCCAGTGTCATGAGTGTATCCGATAACAAAAGCGATCGCTTGATGGTCTGGTAAGGAGAAATTGGTTAAAAGTAGCATCCACAAAAGCGATCGCTTTTGTGTTCAACAATAAAGCCAGCTACAGGGTACCATTGCTGTAGCAAACCCCGATAGAGAGGCGCTATGTTCATCAGCCTGATTGCAGACTACGGAACCGGCGATCCAGCTTTTGCAGAGGTCACGCAACGTCTTTTGATGGCTCTACCTTCCTCCCAGATTTACTGCCTCTCGGTTCCTCCCTTCAGTACCTTGGCGACTGGTTTCTGGATAGCTCAACTCGGACTCAACCCCGGTCCCCAAGAGCGTCTCATTTATCACAACTGCGCTCCTCGCCAAGACGACCCGGAAGCACGGCAAAACAATGAAGGCGAGGGATTAACTTATGCGCTGCTGCCTAACGGCGTCAAAGTGGTGGGTGTATTTGCTGGTTACACCCTCTCTTTTATCAAAGATCATGCTCAAGTTTTGCAAACGGTAAAAGTTTCTAGAGGCGGATCGCAGTTCCGTTCGCGGGATGTGTTTCCTAATGCAGCGGCAGCGATCGCTCAGGGAGACACTAACTATTTGGGGGAAGTCTTGAACGCCAGTCAAATCCCCGATGCACCGAGCGATCGCGTTGCCTGGATCGATGGCTACGGTAACATCAAAACTACAATCCCTGCCGATACCCTCAACCTAAAACCGGAAGAAAAAGTAGTCATTCGTGTCGGGGATGTCGTGAGCGATGCCGTCTACTGTGATGGCAGTTTCCGCGTACCGCAAGGAACTTTGGCGTTTTCACCGGGAAGTTCCGGCTGGAATGCCGCACATGATGGAAAGCCTATCCGTTGGATGGAGTTATTTTTGCGAGGCGGCAATGCTTGGGAACGCTTCGGCAAACCCCGTGTGAATCAAGTAGTGACTCGACTCTAAAAAGGAATTAAAAATTACCCTTTGTTAATTTTTAATTTGGCATTTCTAATTTTATAGCGGCTCTTTAGGAGCATTGCCGATCAGCGCTTGCACCAAATTCCAAAACGCCGAAATAAATGCCGCTCCTAAGACAACAAACATCAACATCGCCAGCCCAGCAAAGGGAGAGGTAATGAATAAGACGATGAACGCGAATAATAGAATCGTCAGTAGTGCCTTGTTCATAGGTGCTGTTTCCTTCCGATTCAGGTGTACTCTCAAAGCATAACTAGCTGGTTTGTTGTAGCGTCCCCTTCTCTGTGCTGAATTAAATATCATCACAGGGGGAGATGTTCTCACAGCGACTAAGTTTTAAAGAAGCGAGGAAGCTGTTAAGAGTGAGCGCTGCGAAGAAGGCGATCGCTTTCACAAATCTTGGCTATCGCAAATAGCCTCTGGTGAATTATCATCGAAACCTCGCGGGAAACCCTGCTGCTTTAGCACAGGGAGGGATAGCGACGGCGTGGTAGCGCCAATCTCTTAAGCGTCTCACAAAATATCTGGTACACTGTGAGACATGACGCAGAAAGCCTTCAAGTACCGCATCTATCCGACTCCTGAGCAAGAAACCTTGCTCAAGAGGACGATGGGC